>CAIVFQ010000058.1 GCA_903905285.1 uncultured Alphaproteobacteria bacterium | reverse complement strand
GAAACTTCGTGACAAGGTAAATCCAAGGAAAAACAATAAAAAAATCAATAATAGACAACATAAAATTATGAAAAATTATGTCAGAGGAAGAATATCCAAACACCTTAAGAGTTGGATTGAAGTATATATAATACAAATAGAAACATAAAGGATTACTACATTCTAAAAGAAAATAAGCCAAGAAATCTTTTTTATTAATTTTTGACCGACTAACCTCCTCCCGAACCTCTTCCAGCAATTCCATTTTTCTTTTTTCGCTTGCGCGATTTCTTTCAATTTCTAGTTGTTTTTTTCGTTTCATATCAACAAAATCAGGCGTTTCTCTAAGGCGAGTCCGGACCACAGACCCCACAACAGCAATGCATGCGCCAATCCAAAAACCGACACGCCAATTCATGGAAATATGGGTGACAAGGGAAGCAAGACCCAAAGCAACCATCGCACCTAAAGAAGAAGACAAAGTAACCAAAAGAACAGCAGGATATTGCGCCGGAGGCTTCGTTATCTCCGTGATGTAAATCTTAGCACCCATGACTTCACCCATAGAAGATAAGCCTTGAAGAATTCGGCATATAGTAACAATCCAAGCAGCTGTGATCCCAATTTGTTCGTATGTTGGCAAACTGGCCATGACGATACAGCTTAGAGACATCAGCAGAGTGGTAATGATGACGGTAGCTTTACGGCCCATGTTATCGCCAATATAGCCAAACAATAAGGCACCAAAAGGTCTTAAGACATAGGTTGAACAAAAGGCGAAAGCTCCCAAAAGAGCCGTTATGTGTGGGTCTGTTTCTGGAAAGAACAGCTCATTCAACAATACTGCCATATGCACATACAGCATCAAATCAAATCAAAATATTCTAAGAAGGTGCCAACCTGAAGCAAACCGATCGCTTCTTTTTGATCACGACTGAGGGCTTTTAAAAAACTCATGCTAATGATCCCATGATAGGAAGAACACGACACCCGATCATGGATCAATCTTTTTTCTTGAATCAAATTGAAATAATAATAATTTTCTTAAATAGAGTAAATTCCTTCTAGGTTGGCAGGAAGGATGTCACCCTCGCGTTTTCCTGTCACCCTCGTCCTCCTGTCACCCCCGCGCAGGCGGGGGTCCAGAAATACAACTGGATTCCTGCCTTCGCAGGAATGACAATGGACTCTCACACTGCGTTATATACGTAAACAGCGTTGAGAAGAAAACATTATTCGGCACTTTCATCAACGACAGGGTGTCCACTTATCCAGTCTATTCTGGCCTGAACCACGGGATCTGACGAAGACACCAAAAGGGCTCCTGTTAACGCCCCATAGGCATCTAATAGGTGGCTAACGACAAGCTTTCCAGCAGGCTCAAACAAATAGCATCTCTGTATTCCATAAACGTCTTTGGCGCGCAGAATTCCACCTGCAGCGGGGTCCTTCCTAAGGGTCAATTCATAAGTATCGCGATTATAACTGTAATCTTCCCCTTCCTTTCCATTAATCAGGAATTCTTTGATTGCATTCCATTGATGCTGTTTGGCAGGCCAGAAACCTGCAGAATCAGCCTGAGCGAAAAGTCGACGAGAACCATCATCGGTACCAGAGAAAAACCCAGCTAAAACCACTTGCAGATCTTTATAATCTCTGTACGCTCCCCCGTACCGTTTTCTTCCATCAGGCGAAGCAAAGTCAACCAGACCTTGCAAATACGCCATGTTACACTGGCTACCAGAAAAGGAGGCTTGATGCCCTACAGCGTGAGAAAAATTAGACATACGACCTGTAATGAACACAAGCTGGTCGCTGCTGACAGCAATATCAACAATGCCAACTTGCGTGCCTGACGTTACAATGGCGCCCGCCCCAACGGTTAGAATATCAAACCTATGACCAGCTGCCGACGATTCCATAGATAAAGTCGCAAGAAGTTTTCCTGTGGCATCTGCATCGTCGGTTTGGCCGTCGGTGACAACAACAAGAAGCGTGTTTCCCCGTTTGTGGGGTGAGCCCCCCCTCAGCACCTCAAGGGCAGGCGCAAGAGAAGCCCCCCACCCGCATAGGGTAAAATTTGATCCAATCGACTCGCAAGCTCTCTATAATGTTGGGGACTTGGAACCTTAACAGGGAATGGAATACCGACAGGATAATGGACACGGCTGTCAAACCCAAGAAGGTAAAGATAGGTTTCCCCAATTCCTGTGTGTGAGAGCCACTGAAAAACAGCAACTAAACCCTCGGCTTGGGCCAAGGCAACATGCTTGGTTGCACTGACATCGACAACAGGGGCCGCATCATCGGAAGGGCCACCAGGTGCAGATACGACGGCGGCTGGTGCAGCGATTGCCATCGAAGCAAACCTACCTCCACCACCTCTTCCCATTCCTGATGCTCCACCAGAAAGGCTATAGGTACTACCCGAAACGTCATAAGCGACAAGGACATTTTGTGTGTTATAGCCATTAACGCCCTCTTGAATGGCTGTTCGTTGGACGTCATCTTCCGGAAGAAGACACGTTAGCCCTCTATTGAACGTGTACTCACGCTCTGATAATCCCGCTTGTCCCGACAGACCTTTTAGATAAGCAGCTAATGTCTTTTCTTCGTCTTGGGCAGAAGCCCGTGTTGCAGACCATGTTGATGTTCCAGAGCATAACACACCCAAAGACAAGACTATGGCTAATTTCAGCTTTGTCATAAAGCACACCTAATTTACAAAAAATTTTTTATAAACTAATGATAATTGTTCTTCTCTTACCAAATCGTTAATTTCAAAAAATTAATCCGGTAACCTACAGGTCCCTCACAAATCTTTCGTCATTGCGCGCGGGACATCTATTAATTTTTTGTTTACAATATATGAAATAGACTACAAATGATTAATAAAATAACATTAAGAATTTAGATTTATGAATAATCTGTTAAAACATGCCCTTTTAATTATCGTATCATTGTCAGCCAGCATTGGTGTCGTGCAGGCCGCGGCACCACCAAGTCTAGCCGATGTTATGCACGATGGATCGGGATCCACTGGTGTAAGGATGCTTTCTTTGCAGGACGCTTGCGTCTATGCATCGTCAACGTCAGCAACTTGCAACGATTTCTCTCTTTGGGATGAAATTAGGCGTGCCTATCTGCCAGGAATCGATCCAAACAGCATCCAAGGATATAGCGAGAAAAATGCCGCAAGCCTTAGAAATGCTGTTCTCATCTCTCTCTATGTACAGCGTAAATTTTCTGATTTGTTTGAGAATCGAAAAGCACTCATCGATGATGCTCGGCTCATGGACCGCATTGATGCCAGTTATACCCCCCAATTTGCCCGTGCCCTTCGGGGTTATCTGCTGATAGCAGCTGGGCGGTATGCCGAGGTCTTGCAGGCGTTGGTAGAAGCCGGAACCGCAGTGAGTGCTGAGGCACAACAGAAGCTCAATGAGGCGGCAAGGCGTGGCGAACTTGGATTTGATGCTGTGACAGGACGTGCCTATCTTGACGCCCGCGTGCTTGCTGGTGACCAAGTTGCACAAGAAAAACTCAATGAGGCGGCATATCTTGGAGGCCTTGGATTTAATCCTGTGACAGGGCCGTGCCTATCTTGACGCCCGCGTGCTTGCTGGTGACCAACGTGCACAAAAATACCTCAATAAGATGTCAGGGCGTGCCTATCTTGAAGCCCGCATACAGGATCATAACGACAAAGATGCACAAGAAATACTCAATTGGAGAGCACAGTGGGGCAGGTTTGGATTTACCTTCAAAGATACCTCTGTTCCCTGGTTTTTCCATTTCTATAACGCGATCAGGGGATTATAGCTGGTTCGTATAGAATGAGTACAAGGCGCCCAGGAATCGATAGGAGTGTACCTAAAAGTACATGAGCACCGCAGATCTCGCCGGGCGACGCTGTAATCATTCTATAGGGGACTAGCTATAGTCGATTTCCCGCCCAGCAAGGAAAGCGCATCAGCAAATTGCAACGTTGCCAAACGGCGATAAAGTTCGTCTTGGGTGATTAATTCTGCGTGGGTTCCAACGGCACGAACGCGCCCCCCTTCGATAACGACAATGCGATCAGCATTCAAAACAGTGGCCAGACGGTGGGCGATGACAATGGTGGTGCGTGTTGACATTAAATGGCTTAGGCCCTGTTGAACAGCCTGTTCACTTGCGGCATCTAAAGCGTTTGTGGCCTCATCTAACAGCAACAAGCTTGGGTTCCGTAAAATGGCCCGGGCAATGGCAACGCGTTGTTTTTGCCCACCCGACAGGCGAACCCCTTTTGTGCCAACCTTTGTATGAATGCCATGGGGCAACGTGGTTAGAAAATCTTCCAACTGAACATAATCAGCCGCTTGCCAGACTTCTTTCTCGGTTGCCTCTGGGCGACCATAAAGAATGTTGTCAAAAATACTGGCTGAAAACAAGGCAGGTTCCTGCGCCACCAATCCAATTCGATGCCTTAAATCTTTAACACTGACGTCTTTTATATCAATACCATCGAAATGAATGGCCCCCGATTGAGGATCATAAAAACGCATTAACAAAGCGAACAAGGTACTTTTCCCAGCGCCCGATGGACCGACCATGGCTAATTTCTCACCAGGGGGAACAGACAACGTAATCTGTTCCAAAACAGATCGGTCAGGGTGGGACGGATAAAAAAACGACACACCGTGGATGGCCACCGTTCCACTTGATAGGCTTGGCAACGTGCGTGAAACAGCCTTGTCACGAAAAGCGGGCTGAATGGACAACAACTCTATTAATCGGTCAGAGGCACCAGCCGCCCGATGCAAATCACCCAGAATTTCACTAAACGACCCGGCTGAGCCAGCAACCACCACGGCATAAAAAATAAAGGCTGATAATTGACCCACAGTCATTCGATGTTGATAGACTTCCGTGGCGCCCAACCATAAAACCCCTGCAATCGCCAAAAACACAACGACAATAACCACAGATGCTAACAGCGACCGGGCCAAGGTCCGCTTGATGGCTGCGGCAAAGGCCGTTCGGGAATTGTCACGAAAAACCTTTCTGTCATGGTCTTCATGGGTGAAGGCCTGAACCGTACGGATGTTATTAAAACATTCATCAATGTAACCGCCTAAGTCAGCAACCCGATCTTGGGCCAATTTAGAAAAACGGCGAACACGACGACCAAAAATACGAACAATAAGAATGACTAATGGCACAACTAATAAAGAGAGAAAAGTTAACCAAGGCGAAATGGTAATCATCATCACCAAGCCCCCTACAAACATCATCAGGTTACGAATGGCAAGGCCAGCTGAAGTTCCTAACAAAATCTGAATAAGGCTTGTATCGGTCGTTAAACGCGATATCAGTTCGCCAGCGCGAATCTGTTCAAAAAAACTGATTTCTAACTTTAAGACATGATCAAAAAGGTGTTGACGTAAATTGCCAACGACCCTTTCGCCTAACCACGTTACGTAATAGGTTCTGCCAAAACTCGCCAAAGCCAGCAACCCGATCAGCACAAATAACCCCAACAACCCTTTCAATAAACTTTGATCGGGCTGACTCATGAACCCTTGGTCAATAAGGTGCCGCACACCTGCACCCAACGCCAACACCATAAAAGCCGCCAACGCCAACGCAAGCAGGGCTAAAAAAATTTGACGCCGATAAGAAGCAAGGTAAGGCTTCAAAAAAGCAAGTTGCCGTAAACTGTTTTTGTGGGGGCCTAGTTGCACTTTGAATCCTTACCGCAGTCCTTCAAGGGAACATCCAAAAGAAGCCAATTCTTGGCCTAACACGTCAACCAAGTGCTGATGGGTGCGGGTGCAAACCCAACCAGAGTCTTGGTAATCAAAATGATGGGCCCCTGTCGTTGGAGATGATAACCACAGTTGATGGGCTACCCCATGATAATTCAAAAGATACTGCCCAGCGGGAACGAGTATTGAAAGACCTTCTGAAATTTCATCAACATCCAGGGCTTCAACAGACATCAGAACGTCTGCCAATGATGCTAGAAATTTTTCAGCTTCATTCTTCGGAGTCATACGACCAATTCTGCAATAATGAAGTGGTGGAGCCGAGGGGAATCGAACCCCTGACCTCTACAATGCCATTGTAGCGCTCTCCCAACTGAGCTACGGCCCCTAAAACAAAGCCATTTAATCCCAAATATGCAATTTTCTCAAGCTTTTTCTCTGAATTGCCAAACATTTAGGATAGATTTATTAGAATTAACGTTATATGGTGCAGGCTAACAATTATAGCCAGTCAAGTGAAAACTTGGCGTAGGGCTCTAGGAAACGACAAGAATTTTAAGGACGGATACTTTGAGCAAGAATATTGTGGTTGTGGAATCACCAGCCAAAGCAAAAACGATCAATCGTTATTTAGGTAACGACTTTTTAGTTCTTGCCAGTTATGGGCACATCCGTGACTTGGCCGCCCGTAATGGGTCTGTTAATCCCGATGATGGTTTTTCCATGACCTGGGAAACAACCGATCGATCCGAGAAACAAATCAACGAAATCGTTAAAGCCGTTAAAGGCGCCGATCACCTTTACCTAGCGACCGACCCTGACAGAGAAGGTGAAGCCATTTCTTGGCATGTCCAAAAAGTCTTAGAGGAAAGAAACGTCTTAAAGAACACCACCGTCCAACGCATTGTTTTTCATGAGATTACAAAGTCAGCTATTCAACAATCACTGAAACAACCCCGCCAAGTTGATATGGCCTTAGTCGACGCTTATCTAGCCCGACGCGCATTAGATTATTTAGTGGGCTTTACCTTATCACCTGTGTTGTGGCGCAAACTACCCGGATCACGTTCCGCTGGCCGGGTACAGTCAGTGGCACTACGATTGATTGTTGAGCGGGAACAAGAAATAGAAGTCTTTAAAACCCAAGAATATTGGACGATTACCGCTGTTCTTTTGAACCCTAAAACGCAAGCTTTCCAGGCACGATTGACCCACTTTGAGGGGAAAAAGCTAGAAAAGTTTGATATCCCAGCCCAAGAAGTAGCCGAAAAGATCGTCAAGACCCTTAACCCTCAAGACTTAACCGTTATCGAGGTCGAGAAGAAACAAGCCAAACGTCACCCCGCTGCCCCTTTCATAACCTCAACGTTACAGCAAGAAGCATCCCGTAAGTTGGGTTTTGGGACCAGTCGTACCATGCAAATTGCCCAACGATTGTACGAAGGGGTTGATATTGCCGGCGAAACCACGGGTTTAATTACCTATATGCGTACCGACAGCGTCACGTTGTCACAAGATGCGATTGAACAAGCCAGGGCATTTTTGCTGAAGGATTACGGTAAAGAATATGTGCCAAGCCAACCACGGCAATTTAAAAGCAAGGCTAAGAATGCGCAAGAGGCACACGAAGCCATTCGCCCCACTTTGTTAGCGCGCCGTCCGCAAGAAGTTGCCGCGTATTTGGATGAAGCCCAATACAAGCTGTACGACTTGATTTGGAAACGAACCTTAGCCTCACAAATGGAAAGCGCTTTATTTGACCAAGTCGGTGTTGATATTGCGAACGCCACTAAAACAACTATGTTCCGCGCCACAGGTTCAACCCAAGTCTTTGACGGGTTTTTAAGACTGTACCAAGAAGGGGTGGATGACGAGTCAGAAAATCCAGAAGGCGACAGCCTGTTACCGCCGTTGCACCAGAATGATAAAATCGACAAACAATCGATTACCCCTAACCAACACTTTACCCAACCGCCGCCGCGCTTTACAGAAGCCAGCTTGGTTAAAAAAATGGAAGAATTGGGGATTGGCCGGCCGTCAACATATGCGTCGTTGATTCAGGTTTTGCAAGACCGTGATTACGTCCGTCTAGAGAAAAAACAGTTCCTGCCTGAAGACCGTGGACGCCTGGTCACCTCTTTCCTGGTTCATTTCTTTAAAAGGTATGTGGAATACGATTTTACAGCCCACTTGGAAGAACAGCTTGATGAAATATCAGCAGGGAAGCAATCGTGGAAGGATGTTATGGGAACATTCTGGAAGGATTTTTATAAGACCGTCGAAGACACCCAGCCGTTACGCGTAAGCGAGGTTATCGACAAATTAGAACAAGATTTAAGCCAGTACCTGTTTCAAGACATGCCAAAAGAACAGCGCGTCTGCCCAGGGTGTCAAGAAGGAATTATCAGTCTAAAGTTAGGCAAGTTTGGGGCATTCCTAGGATGTTCCCGTTACCCAGATTGCAAGCACACAAAACCGTTGGGCAAGACCGAGGAAGGCCAAGAGGCTGGATTTGAGTCAGCGGAGCCCAAGGTTATTGGTGTTGACCCTGACAGCAAAGAAACGATCTTGTTAAAGAAAGGCCCCTATGGCCCGTATTTAGAATGGGAAGGCAGCAACGTTGTTGTTGAGGTGGCTGCCGTTGAAGAAGAAGGAACTTCTAAGAAGAAAAAGAAAAAGCCAGCCAAACCAAAGCCGAAACGGGTTTCGATTCCCACTGGGTTTGACAAAGATACCATCACCCTTGAGATAGCCGTTAAGTTAAAAGCCCTACCTAAACAGATCGGCCTTCACCCTGAAACAACCCAACCGTTGGTTTTAGGAATTGGTCGTTTTGGACCCTACGTGAAACATGGCGATGTGTTTGCATCAGTTCCCCGGGCAGAGAACGTTCTTGACCTAGGGTTCGAGCGTGCCTGTCAATTGGTTGATGAAAAAGCACAAAAACCAAAAAGCACAAGGCGCGCCCCTTTAAAGAAACCGACTAAAGCTAAGGCAGCGAATAAAGCAAAACCGAGCAAAAGGACGTCGAAAACCTCATAAACATTCGACGCCCTCAATCCAATACCTTTGCCTATTTCCTTATGGCAATTAAATGCTTGTTAACTAACTATTACGTATAGTATATGGTAGTGCATCCCCGTCTAATTGGCTGGGATCTATTTTTTGTGAGACGGTGAAATGAGAAGAAATTCATTAGTTCTTTTGATTATGGCTTGGTTTATTTCCTTCATCCAGCCTGCGTTTAGTCGATATTCATTGGAGGACGAACTAGACAGTTATCAATCTCAAAAGGGTGGGACTTCTGAGACTGACATAGATGCCTTTTACAATCCGCACCATTTTTATGAGCTGAAAAGCCCTCCTACTCAATTGGAATTGCAAGCACAGAAGAAGTGTGCACAGTTGCTTTTAAAGACGTTAACGCACATCCCAGATAAAGTTAAAACGTTTGAACGGTCTCTAGATCAGCTGAACGCAAGAATACAACATGCTCAACCTTCTCAGATGGTAATGCACTACCTATACGTGACCGCGATTCTTCACCTGAATACAGCCTTTGAAGGTAACATCGCAGAACCAAAGCATGATACTCAGGCGCGTAGCATGCTCAACGTTCTGGAGGGAAAGCTAAGGGCAATTGGGGTTTGGGGTGAAGTTATGAGAGAGGTACAAGAATTTGACCGATCCCACCAAGGCTGGGGAAATAGGCTGGAGGATTATGATTGGCTGAAGAAGCTTGGGCAGCTAGTATCCGAACGATTGGAGTGCGAACCTATTTTATTCCATAAGGAGACTGATGCCTACGGCTGGGGTAGTAATTACTATCCGAGTCCTTTTAGAGCGCCAGCACCTGATGACGTATGGCTTGACCACGCCACAAATGAACACTATTTTCAAGATGGTAAATTTAATGCCCACCCTCAAACCTTTAAAACGATAAGAACGGCCCCTAGCGCCAATGATGCGAGAACTTGGGCACAAAAAAACTTCGTAGCACAAGTTGATCCAGCCTGGCATCTACCATGTGCAATGCGCCATGATTTTCCCTTTCAACCAGCCCAATATAACGCTCAACTAAGTTCATTAACAGGAAAAGATGTTAGGATGGCACGAGGCTTGTATTATAAGTTTACCCAAAACGACGTCTTAAGAGCTGAGCTTTTAAAGACAGGATATAGAACACTTGTTGAAGACACTTCCAAGGCCAGCTATTACGACCCGCAATGGGGCAATGACCTAGGGGAGAATAAGCAGTCGAAATATCGGACTCGACCAAAGAATATGTTGGGATTGTTTTTAGGTGCCTTGCGTCAACATCTTATAGAATGGTACGAACCCTTGCCTGACCAACCTCCCGTTGCTGGTTCTTCTTCACTGCGGCCGCATCCTTTAACAGGTCCTGTGGCTGCTAGTGCGTTTTAAATCTTCCTGTTTGCCAGGGTTTTAAGGCCATCCAAGAAGTTAATTTTTTGAAATTAACGATTTATTAGAGATGAAGCGCTATTATTAAAGTCAGTCTAGATTATTTAAAGGTTTCTTTTTTGAGAGGAAAAAGGACAGTTGGGAGCGTTTTGCCTGCTGTTTCTTACTGTGAGGGCGTAGGCCCCCCTCCCTTTTAAGGGAGCATTGGGCAAAACAATTATCAATTGTTTTGCGGGGTGGGAAAAAACGAAATTAACCCTTTATTCATAAAGATTAACAAAGTGTTAAACCGGCTTATGACTCTCAGTTAGCAGACGGGCAATGATTTCTTCTTGACCCATCAACTCTTGTTGTTCGCCCCCTAATGTACGCACGGCCACAGTTTTTTCTTCAGCCTCGCGCTTACCAACAACCAATAAATAGGGAACTTTTTGCAAACTATGTTCCCGAACTTTATAACTGATTTTTTCATTGCGGGTGTCAATTTCAGCCCGAATGCCCAAATTCTTTAAACGGTTATACAGCTCTTGTGCATAGGCCTCACCTTCACTGGTAATGGTTGCCACAACCGCCTGAACAGGCGCCAGCCATAACGGGAATTTACCCGCATAATGCTCAATCAAAACACCAATAAACCGTTCAAACGAACCAAAAATAGCCCGGTGAAGCATAACGGGGCGGTGGCGTTTTCCATCCTCACCCACATAAACCGCATCCAACCGTTCAGGCAAAACAAAATCAACCTGCAGGGTGCCACATTGCCAATCGCGACCAATTGCATCTTTTAAAACAAACTCTAACTTAGGGCCATAAAAAGCGCCCTCGCCTGGGTTCAGGGTATAGTCCAAACCAGCAGCAGTGGCCGCCTCAATAAGCGACTTTTCAGCCAAATCCCAAACTTCATCAGCGCCAGCGCGTTTTTCCGGCCGGTCAGAGAATTTTACGCGAATATCGGTAAAGCCTAAATCACGGTAAATGCCTTGCAACAGGTCACAAAAATCTTTGGTTTCCGAAACAATCTGTTCAGGTGTACAAAAAATATGGGCATCATCTTGCGTAAAGGCACGCACACGCATCAAACCATGCAGGGCACCTGATGGCTCATTACGATGGCACGATCCAAACTCAGCCATACGTAACGGCAAATCACGATAACTTTTCAATCCTTGCTTGAAAATTTGCACATGGCACGGGCAATTCATGGGCTTAACAGCCAGAGTTTTTTCTTCGGCCGTCACGGTAAACATGTGCTCGCCAAACTTCTCCCAATGGCCAGAGGCTTCCCACAGACTCCGGTCAAGAATTTGCGGCGTCTTAACTTCGACATAGCCGGTTTTTTCTAGGCGGTGACGAATAAAGTTTTCAAGGACACGGTACAAGTGCCACCCTTTTGGGTGCCAGAAAACACTGCCTGCGGCTTCCTCTTGAAAGTGAAATAATCCAAGCGCAGTCCCTAAACGTCTGTGGTCCCGTTTTTCGGCTTCTTCCAGTTGAATTAAGTGGTCTTGTAACTGTTGTTCAGTCGCCCAAGCCGTACCGTAAATGCGTTGTAGCATGGGGTTGCGGTGATCACCACGCCAATAAGCGCCAGCCAGCTTCATTAACTTAAAGGCTTTTCCAATGCGGCCTGTCGATGGTAAATGCGGCCCCCGACAAAGGTCAATAAATTGCCCCTGGCGATAAAGGGTTAAGGTTTCATTGCTGGGGATGCTGGCAATCAGTTCGGCCTTAAAATGCTCCCCTTGGCTTTTAAAAAACTCAATCGCATCATCTCGTTCCCATTCTTCACGAATAAATTTTTCATCGCGACCCATGATTTCATGCATGCGCTGCTCAATACGGATAAGGTCTTCAGGCGTAAAGGGGGTTTCACGGTGAAAGTCGTAATAAAAACCATTCTCGATGGCAGGGCCAATGGTGATTTGTGTTTCTGGGTACAGCTCTTTAACCGCCTCAGCAACAACGTGGGCCGTGTCGTGGCGGATGACTTCCAAGCCTTCAGGATCGCTGCGGGTAATAATGTCGATTTGCGCGTGGTTAGGCAGCGGGCGATTCACGTCCCACAACTGTCCATTAACGCGCACAGCCACAGCCTCCTTCGCAAGGCGCGGCGATAAAGAACGCGCAACCTCTTCGCCCGTTACAACTTGGTCATACTCACGTTTTGACCCGTCTTTTAAAACAACATGAAACACAAAAAACCCCTACGCGTTTTGACTTTTTTAAGGTTTACCACGTCTAACAGAGGATAGCAGCAAAATATACCCTTCGCCTTTCAAAATCTGGTTTTCGAAAATTTCGGCACTTCGCGTCCTCATGTACCCCTTCGTACACTCCGGGCGCTCGCCCCTTATTTTCGAATCCATATTCTGAAATCCATCGGGCACAACAACACTCTTTAGATTAAAATTTTAGTAAAATTACTTTTAGTTTGTGTTAATCTAAAAGGACATCTATCTCTCAAAAACATTAAGAGGACACATGCGTATAACCATTAAGGTTTTGGTTTCTTGTCTGTTTATGTCTGTTTATGGCTGTTTCTACAGTTTCTGGTTTTTCAGCTGAAGAGGCAAGAGATTGTTGGGTTTTGTCTGTCGATGGTGGTGGTGTCAGAGGCGGACTGCCAGCTGCTATTTTAAGTGCAATTGAAAAAAGATTGGGGATGAAAACTTCTGATATCTTTGATGTTAGCGGTGGCACTTCTATAGGGGCATTGATTTGCACGTTCCTGAATTTACCAGGAAAAAAGGATGAAAAGTCAGGAAGAACCACATCGAAATACTCAGCCAGCGATCTCTTGCCTCTTTTTGAACAAGAAAAAGGCAGAATCTTTCGTAAAAGAAGCTGGCTCATTTCAAGGATATTACATTCAATTTATGATACGAAGACGTTGGAAGATCTTGTTTCACACTATTACGAAGAACATGCCTTCGATGCATTAGTCAAGCCAACGGTTACCTTCGCAACCGATCTTTTTAAGGGCACCGTCAAAGCTTTTGAAAGCTGGAACTGTGATGAAAAACATTCCACCATGAATGCCTTATTGGCATCAACAGCAGCCCCCTTCTTCTTTAAGTCGCGTACACTATGCCCTATTGGAGAAAAAGAACCCATTTCGACTTTTATTGATGGAGGTCTTTTGATCAATGACCCCACTATTGAATTTGTTGCAGCAGCCAGAAAACTTTACCCAACAGCAAGAATTCATGTTATTTCTTTAGGAACAGGGTTATGCCAAGAATCTATTTTCACAAAAGCGTTCAGAAGCATCAGACACCCCATAAGTGCAATTCATACTGTGGCTACTGATGTTGTCGATGCCATTATCGTCAGAAGACAATCAGCCGTCGCCCAATATCATATGGAAAAGCTTCATCAGGGAGAGTACTGGCGTCTGAACCCCATAATTAGTGGCGATCACTTGGGGTTAGATGACATTTCACAGGAAAATACCGACTATTTACAAAAAGTTGCGAAGGATTTTGTTGAAAATAATCCTATGTTCGAAGAATTAATTGCGTCCCTTCGTAAGTCAAAAGGATTGGATGCTGAATCTGAAAGAGATACAGATTGCAAAGACTATAAAAAGTAATTCAACACGCTTTGTAGAACCGCCCCCTTTCAAAGGTGACTTTCAAGATAGTGCCAAAAAAACTGGCGAATATGTTTTAGAATTTTGTCAGAATCTATCTCCAAGAGACTAATGCGTTCACCCAATAACCACGACTCGTCTTTAAACGACTGGGGGTGAATTAACATTTCGTGCAATCTACGGACAATATCTTGGGAAAGGCCTGCACAATATCCCTCTAAAATTTTTTCTTTAAAATAGTCAACTTGGGAAGATTGTATCCAGGTGTTTAAGCAACGATGTTCTATGTTGGCTGTTAAATGTCCAATATCCATCAGAGGACCTTCACCTTCTAGGTACATGTGCGTGCAGTCGATCCAAGAGATAACCCTCTGATTCTTTCCCTTATTCTCCACACGATCATAAAAAATATTTCCGGTGCCCATATCGCCATGTTTGGCCGTGGTAACATGGGTCTTATGATCTTTCATAAAGAACATCTGAAAAATGCCTAATGCTACCAACCGACCATAAAATATCTCCCATGCAATCAGCATCGATTCCCTGTAACAAAGAATGTATCAAAGAATGTCCCTTAGCTTTTGGTAAAATGAGAAGGTTGGCGTAATCATTGGAACCATTGGAAGGTTTCAGAAAAAAGGAACGAACAGGCAAACAAATGATCAATCCATCCTTGGAAAAGTTGATTTCTTTTTCCGAAAAGGTTTTGGAAACATGATTTACATTGTCCAATTCTTCGCAAAGATGGCTGCCTTTCCTAAGACGCGCCACATAATCAGCACCCATCAAAACAGCACAACACTCCATTCCCGGTTGATTGAGAAATTCTGTGTCACCTAAGGCTTGTCCTTCATAATCTCTAAAAGCTTCCCACATAGTATGGTGTTCTCGCGAAGGATCCCATTCAACCGTTATATAATTTGTGGAAGAAGATTTAGAACAAACGGTACCTACGGGCATATCCTCAGCGCAAGCTGCGTCCATTTGGGTGCAGGTGATGCACACCATGCTCAATGAGACTGCGAATAATAGAAACAGTTTTCTTAAACAAAGCATCACAGTCAATCTCCCATACTTATAAAGATAGACCCGAAATAGTTTACATAAAGTTAATTAAAAAAAACTGAACAGGCCACATTCAAGCTGCAAGTAACAAGTAAGTTCCTCATCATTCGCTGTTATCTGCCAACTCACGAAGAGCAATCCGATTATGCGCAAAACAGGGTGCCATGAATGGCGCATGGTCAGGCCGTTTGGCAGCTTTGG
>CAIVFQ010000057.1 GCA_903905285.1 uncultured Alphaproteobacteria bacterium | reverse complement strand
CAGAACAACCCGAGGAGCCGAAGTCTTTTGCCTAATTCGAGGCTTTCTCTCAACGAGACGCAAACAGGGGTTTAATATCTTTCATGCCATCCTAAATCCTCAGTTCTGCCCACAATAAACCTGGGTAGTTACAAAAAATCTTTTAAAGAGCATGAAGATGGATGGCTCGTGCGTCACCTAAAGGCATGGGATACCAAGGTTCTTCACTGGTCTTTCCAGAATGCTAGAACCCCTATCCTCTGCGTTGTTACCCTAACTCTTATAGCCGCTGCTTCTGTTCCCTTTTTGGGAAAAGCGTTCTTGCCATCTTTTAATGAAGGTACGGTTGTGGTTGGATTAAGACTCCCTGCAGGGTCTTCTCTTGAAGAATCAAACAAGGTTGGAACCATAGCAGAAAAACTCCTGTTAGAAGTTCCTGAAGTCACCTCTGTGGGAAGACGAAGTGGCCGCGCTGAATTAGACGAACACGCCGAAAACGTTAACTCCTCAGAAATAGACGTTGACCTGAAACCTTCAAACCGATCGCGTCAAGAAATTCTTAAAGACATTCGCACACGCTTAAGTGTTCTTCCTGATGCCGCCTTAAGCTTAGGGCAACCCATCTCTCACCGACTCGATCATCTTCTTTCAGGCGTTAGAGCCGAACTTGTTATAAAAATATTTGGGCCTGACCTCAACATATTAAGAAGCCTTGCTGAAGATCTTAAGTCTTTTCTTCAGGCCATCCCTGGCATGGCCGATTTGCAGATCGAACAACAAACCCTTATTCCTCAATTTCAAATCAAGCCGAAACGTGATGCCGCCTTAAAGTATGGTGTTAACATTAATCAACTTGGAGAAACTATTGAAACTTTGCTCTCTGAAAAGGTTGTAACGCAGGCCTTAGAAGGTCCTAAGCGTTTTGATCTGATTGTTCGTCTTCCTGAAAATGAACGAACGGACCTTGAAAAAATCAGCAATGTCCTTATTGACTCCCCAGCAGGGAAAATTCCCTTAAGGTTTGTAGCCGACGTTACAGAGAGTCAGGGACCCAATATGATTAACCGTGATAGTGCCCAAAGACGTATTGTTGTTATGGCCAATACGAAAGATCGAAATCTTGGTTCAATTGCCCAAGATGTGCAAACGAAGCTTGATCAATTTAAACTCCCTGAGGGGTTTTTTTTCAAGTTTGAAGGACAATTTGAAAGCCAACAACAAGCAACCCGATTGATTGGTCTCTTATCAATCTTGTCTATCAGCGGAATCTTCATCCTTCTATACAGTCATTTCCGTTCTATCTCCTTAGCCCTAATTATTATGGCCAATATTCCCATGGCTTTGATAGGAAGTGTCCTTGCTATTTGGCTCACCAATCAGACGTTGTCCGTTGCCAGTCTTGTTGGTTTTATTACGCTAACGGGTATTGCCGCCCGTAATGGGATTTTGAAAATCTCTCATTATAGACATCTCATGCAGCATGAAGGCGAAGCTTTTGGTGTTCCTATGATTATTCGAGGCTCTTTAGAGCGTTTAACACCCGTCCTCATGACAGACCTGGTTTCCGCTTTTGCCCTTATCCCCCTTCTTATAGGAGCTGACCAGCCAGGCAAGGAGATTTTACATCCGGTTTCTACGGTGATATTTGGAGGACTTATTTCTTCCACCCTTCTCGATACAATCCTGACCCCTATATTATTTTGGAAATACGGCAAAATGAGTCTATTGGCCTAGGGTTGGGATTGTCTCCAGTTCCCCCCTCTGCTCAAATAGGGATCTTGCCCACTCTTACACATCACAATAATGTGTGGAATAGGCAGCTAAAGGGAGGGGTAGAGTCAATTAACTCTTGTAGGAAAAGTGGCTGCGCACACCTTCACGTCGATATCTTTTCCTTGAACGGCTAAGGCTATTTGATAGTTGGGTAAGGTGTTAAAATAAGACAATGAGAAAACAGAACTAGGCGAGTCGTTATCATACAAACAAGGATTTATACTTCCCTTGGAAATCACTTCCACCTCTGTCATAGGATAAGATAGCCCCTTCCCGACGGCCTTGATAAAGGCCTCTTTACCTGTCCAAATTTTGTAAAAGAAATGTTCTTTTTCTTCCATCAGAAGATTATCCAGAAAGACATATTCTTCGTCTGTGCAAATAACCTTTGCCAGACCAGCGACGTCTCTGAGGGGTTTTTGATATTCAATATCCACACCCACCAGCCCATCATATGAAAAGGCGTAGGCAACTTTTTGAAAAGAATGTGAAACGTTAAAATGAAGGGTTATACCCTCTGCTTTAAGCAAAGGTTTTCCATGGTCATTATAAAAAAACGTAACTGACCCCGGATCGATATCAATGATTTCGCCAATCAATAAACGCAACAAACCACGAGTGATAGTATAATTGTTTTTAAGTTCCTGATTATAAAATTTTTCACATCGGGCTTTTTCCTCTTTGCACAGGAATGCCTGAAATGTATTGATATGGGACTGTAAATCGGCGAAGTCAAACCATACAAGACTGACTTGATTCGCTTTGGGTTTAATTTCTTTATCGAATTGCATAAAAGGTCTCTGAGGTTGGGGGGCTTCACTTCCTATCCTCGAGACCTTTTCTTATGTTTGCAAGCGGGCTTTTAGAACGTGCAAGAAACGCGGAACTGCGCTTCATGAGACTTACGTTGAGCTTCTAAACTGGTGGCCCTAGAGGCGCCAACGCCAGGTTTCCTTTAATTTTCCGACCCATTGCATAGGAGTATTCAATACCCGCGACAACAGCATGCCATTTGTGTTCGAAACCGAATCCAGAGATAAAACCAAGTGTTTGCTTTGAAATGTCGGCATTTCCAGATGTTCCGGCTTTGAAAGATACTTTATCACGGCTGCAATCGAAACCAAGACGTGCATACAAAAGGTTGAATTGATCAAACACATGACCCCAAACGAACAGTCTCCATAAAGCCAATACCGCGAGTCTATTTTACAGTTCTTTCAGTTGATGAAGATTGATCGACCAGCCTCTCCTCTTTATTTGTTATGGGGCCACTTACGCCAAACTCTCCGCCCAGATAAAAGCAGGTACCAATAATGCGACCATAACCGCCAGTAAAGGTTCCGGGATTTTCAAGGCCTGAAAGACCAACAACCAAAACCAACGACAAAGGATTTTTTTTAATTATCAGCCTGCAAGAGAAGCAAAAATGCAAGCCCAATATGCGTCCCTAGAAGCCACGATACAAGACAGGAATGTCAGCGATGAGCAGTTACTCAAGATACTTTGCGCACAGGTTTTTAGGGGTGGGGACTTAGACACGTTGCATTCTCCCCCTCAACCCAGTCTGGCGTTTATTTTAATGAAAGTTACCTGTCCCGACAATCGGACATATACAGAACGAGGCGTTGTGAGATTTAGCGCATGAGACAAATTTAAAGATCGTTTTCGATATTTGGTTAATGAACTTCACTTGTTGGATTGGGACGAATCTTATGCCTCAGCTATACTGGTCTTTAAAAATTCTGAATTAGATAAAAAATTCAAAGCCGCCTCAGATGGCCTTGAAAACCACGCAACACCAACATCTTGTTGCAGTGTTCAGTAATATTACGCGTACATACCCTCGCAAATGAAGATGTCTGAATTTTCTTCAGGACGGGTATATTAACCCAGATATATGATAAGCGTAGCGCCAATTAATACCTCAAAAGGAGATAAATCAATGACCCTTTCTCTTCTACCTTTGGCCCGTATGGGGCATCCTATTCTTTCGAAAAAAGCCGAACCTGTTGATTTACTCAAATTAGAGGAAATCAAGATTATTGTCTCCAATATGAAATTCACCTTAGATTCTATTGGTGACCGCCTTGGTCTCGCCGCCCCCCAAGTTCACATTCCCTTGCAAATCGTTATTTTTAGCATCCCCAAAACAGAACCAAGCCCTCGTTATGATTTTGACTGCGAAGAAGTTCCCTTTACCGTCATGATCAATCCCGAAATAACCCAAACCAGTCATGGAAAAGTTTTAGATGGGAAGGGTGTATTTCGGTTCCTGGTATGCTTGGTGAAGTCGCGCGTTTTGAATAAATTGAATATTCTTTCTATGACCTTGACGGTCTTCACCATCACCGCAAGGCTCAGGGCTTTCATGCGCGTATTGTTCAACATGAATGTGACCATTTAGAGGGTATCTTGTTCCCTATGCGAATCGATGACATGAATCAATTTGGGTTTGAAGAAGAAATCATCCAGTACAACAAGAATAGGTCAAGCGACTGATTTTCTGCCTTATTAAGCCCTATCCTAGCTAGGATATTTTTTATCCGACGAATTGAAATCGACGTTAATCAGCTTGCAAGGTCTTGTTGGTATTCTTTCTGCTCTTTAGGTTGATGCTGTTCACCACAAGATGATCCTGTGGCCAAGAGAACAACCCCTGCAAAAGCGGCATAAGCCATCAATACAAAGGCCGGCACATATAAGTTGTGACTCATATCAATTAGGTACGTCAAAAGCATAGGGATACTGCCTCCCGTAATCGCCATACCAATACAGAAACTCATGGCTATACCTGTGTAACGCGTCTTTGCTGGGAAAAGCGTTTGCATAAAAGCGTGGTTTGGCCCGACAAAACTGGCGACCAAAGTTCCTAAAACAATTTGCCCTGATATCAGAGCGTATCCCTCTACAGACTGCAATAGGGCAAAGCTTAAAGGCGACAGAATAAAGACAAGAAACAAAGAAAAACACAATAGCGGGGCGTTAATTTGTCACTAAGTCCCCCAAAGACAGGACATAAAATCATGAAAGTTCCAAGACCAAAAATATTTAAAAACAAACCTTTTTCTAAAGGAATATCCACATATCTGGATAAATAAACGTTCAAAAAAGCAAAAAGCGTATAGGACAAAACTCCATTCATTCCCCCTACCACTATATTCACAAGAAAAGGTTTTTTTGATTCCCTAAAAACCGTCAGAAGAGGCTGCCTTTTCACAAGGGCCTGAGATGCTGTATATGCAGGACTTTCTTGAGAGGTTCGACGCAGATAGTACCCGACAAAGCTAACCACAGCACCAAACAAAAAAGGAATGCGCCAAGCCCAAGCCGGCATAGAAGGAAGGAAAACAATAAACCCCGCAACAGTAGCCATAATTGCCCCCAAAACACAGGAGGCGGAGATGAATCCACTAATAAACCCAGGCTGTCTGTTGGCTGCATGCTCTAAGGCAAAAATAGCCGCGCCGTTATATTCACCGCCCGTACACAAACCCTGAATCATTCGACAAAGAATAAGCATAAGCATAAGGGGAGCTGCCACGCCCAATATTTCATACCCTGGCAATATGCCAATAAAAAAAGTTGGCAACCCCATCAAACTTACTGAAATGCTAAGGGCTTTTTTTCTTCCGAACCGATCCCCTATATACCCAAAAATATAAGCCCCAAAAGGTCGAGTCCAAAAAGCAGCTGAAAATGCAAAGAAACTGGCAAAAAGAGAAAGGGTCGGATTTGAGGACGGAAAATAGACCCTAGAGAGCGTGGCTATAAAAACGCCACAAATCGTAAAGTCATAAAACTCAAGGGCATTACCAATTGTACTGGTGAGGACAATTCTTCTAAGGCGATTATTCATTAGAGCTACTGCGTAAGTCGAGGTAGTTTGTTGCAAGAGAGTGACATGATCCCCATTCCCCTATTTTTGTTTAGGCTATAGCGAATCCATTTTTGAGATTGACGATTCCAGCGATGATTTTGAATTTTACGTTATATCGTTTTCGTTTATTGCGATAACGATCCGCAAGGATTTTAAAAGTTTTGATATCTCCGAATATGTTT
>CAIVFQ010000056.1 GCA_903905285.1 uncultured Alphaproteobacteria bacterium | reverse complement strand
TGGAAGCTCTGGATCCGACTCTTTCAATTTCAAAACGTCAACAGGAGTAAGCCTTCCATTGATTTATTGTTACCCAACCGAGGCTTCGCATGTTCGGTCCAGTGCTAACCTACTTGTCCAAGTTTTCCATGAAGCTGGGATACCCAAAGAGCATATCCGAGATTATATCACCAATGTCATTTTTGTAGGCAAGGTTGATCAATTAGCAAGCTTGGTATCAAACAACGGCGGAAAATCACTGGTTGATAGTATGACGCCTAAACCGATCCGAAATATTTTAAAGATTTTCTTGAGCCGCGGCGCTATCGGTCGATGTTTCTCGGACAACAATCCCTTGAGTGAGGTTATTGCTTGGTTTATCACGCCTATCCTCAAAGATACGGCTGTGGCTGTTTCGACAGATACGCTTGACCAAGTCCTTGCTCAAGCCTTTTCCTTTCTAGAATCTCAATCACAACAAGCAGGCATAAGTTCAAGAGGGACAAACTATGTTAAAGCAAAGGTTGTGGGGACAAGGCCCACCAGATGGTTGGTAAGTTGGGTAAAACCGCAGGTTGATCACTTAGGACAAATGATGCAGCCCCCTCAACATAAGTTGAGCGGCATAGGTTTGTTATTAAAACACCTTGCCAAATCAAGAAGAGTATTGGGTATTGTACCCAGCGCTCTACAGGATGATTTAGTAGTCCACCTAAGTTCCAGTCCTATGGCCACCTTAAAATCTTTGAAAGATCTTGAGCGGGATGTACGAGTTGAACTTAGGGATTTACAAGGTGGTCTCATAAATGCTTCCACAAATGCCGTGGGTTTGCTGATGGGGTCATCAATACATTTGGGGGCAAAATGGAATGTATTTAATAGTGGTTTATACACCCGTTTATATTACCCTTTCGCCGATGGAATCGGACTTGATGGCCTTAATACGACTATGAATTGGCTTCTGCTTCCTGCTCTTTTGGTCAAAGGTGCAGACTATGGTTTGAAAGCTGCCTTGTCACCTTCCTTACCTCCTAAAGATCGCGGCATTGCCATTTTACAAGCTGGTGGCTACACCGTCCTTAGTTATGGAGTGTGGAATTATGGAAAAGACGTTGTGGGTTCGGTTGCATCATTCTTATCACATCAGGCGCACGCTGCCAAAACATCTGTCATAGGTCGAAAATTATCACCGTTCTTAGAAAAACTTTGTTTACCTGGTGACGTTGTAACGGTCTTTTCCATGAGTGGCATGGCATTGCGAATTTATCATAATGGCGAAGAAACTAACCGTCTTGAAACCCTTATAAATGATATAAAGAGAGGACAAATGGATGAGTTGAAGCCATTTTCCACGAATAACAATTGGACTACCGATTTATTGATGAGATATTACAACCATAATGCAGAAGAAGCCAGAACCAGGGAGACGCTTATAGCCAAACGATTCGAATGGTTACTAGGAAGTACAAACGGTCAACTAAGTGATGCCAATATGCAGTCTCTTGCAAGACTTTCTTCTTATCATAATCCAAAGAACCTTTGGCGTCATCATCCAGAAATCAATGCCTATCTGTTACGTCAACAGGCGTGTTCTTTAGAAAGTATTGGTTTTGGTTGTTTATTGATTAAAGCAGCTGTTGATTGCTTCTTTCCTGGTTCATCTTGGGTTCTTACAGCCACCGACTGGGCAGGGTGGAGTTTCGTTGCGGTAGGCATTGGAATGCGTGCCTTCTCTAAATATAAACAGTCCCCCTTCACGTTCGCAAAGGCCTGGAACAAAAATGTTGTTGATCAAGATGGTCCCAGTGCAAAGGCCTATAATACAGCGCAATCTGCAAAAAACCCTAAGAAGGCAGAACCAACAAAGGAAGAAGGAAAATCAGGGCAAGATCAACCTAAGAAAAAAGGCTGGTTTTGGTAATAAAGAGGTGAAGATGATTTTTACGATTAATGGCTTGTCGTTTCACTTCATTCCTTCGCAATGATGCGGACTTTAGGGGTTCGCAATGACGATTTTTGTCATTCCCGCGCAGGCGGGAATCCCCCACCGTCATCACGAGGAGGGTAAGCGACGTGGTGATCTCCAACCGTTTGGGCACACTTTCGGGAGATTGCCACAGTCACTTCGTTCCTTCGCACTGACAAAGGGGTTTGTTTCAAGGGGTTCGGCCC
>CAIVFQ010000055.1 GCA_903905285.1 uncultured Alphaproteobacteria bacterium | reverse complement strand
ATGATAGAAACAGCAGTAAAACGCGGAACTCCTTCTGTGCTAAGCAATTATGCTTGTATGCTTTTTAACGGGAGCCATGGAGTACCAAAAGACATTCCTAGGGCCATAAAATTATGCCGAGAAGCCGCCGATTTAGGTGATAGAACTGCTAACAAATACAGTTTACCCTATGTAACGACATTTATTATTGCGCAGGCGGGTGGTTCGCGATAAAAAAACCTGTCATTGCGAGGAGCCAAAGGCGACGTGGCAATCTCCAACCATTTGGGCACACTTTCAGGAGATCGCCACACCCCTTTCAGGGGTTCGCAATGATAACCCAAAACCGTCCCACAAATTTACCACAATCCTGCAGACGCAGCGGGTGCAATTAACAGTAATTTAAATACTTTAAAATAAAATAAAAGAAAGACTTCTATAAATTTTATCTTTTATCGTGCGCATCTTATTACAAATTGTCTGTTGCCTTCTCTGTTTTCTAAAGGTTGCCTTTGCTTCCGGACAAGACCTGTACCCCATTCACTTAGGGGGTGCTGTCCCCTCCCCCTATCAACTTAATGAAGACGATCGATGGGAAGGGGCGTTCTCGGTAAAGATAGGGCAAGAAGTTTATGGACTCTCTTCGGAAGATATAAGACAAAAAAGAGCAGCGCTGAGCCAAAACAGCCAAACCATTTTCCGTAATTTATATGCCGAGAAAACAGGTCACATCCCTTTTAAAACCCATCGTCTGTGGTTGACCAGCCAAGAAACCCCTTGTGAGGCTGACCCTCAATCTTTAAAGGCCTACGCTTACAGCCTTATGCTTTCGACAACCGAACCTTGGGAACATCATTTTTGGTGCCTGCGCAAAGACCAAATCCCCGAAACAATTCAATTTTTACAAAAGTGTGGCACCACCGTCCATATTCACGAACTGGATGAAATTCTGTCCCAGATGAAAGGCCGGCACATTTACCAGGCTTATTACGATAACAAGCATTTTTGTCTGGCCAGTAACATCGTTCGCCAAAATATTATCTATCTGAATGGGGGCGTATATGCCGATTTAGGGACGTTGCAGTTAGAAGACTTAACCCCCTTTGCCCAGGCCTATGACCATATGTGGTGGTCGAATGGTAAGTTTCTTGACCAATCTTTTTTTGGGTATCAGCAAAACGATCCCTTAATGAAAAACTATCTAGACAAGCTGGATCAATTGCACGAGATGACAGGTTCAGCCAAGGCCCTGACACCCACGTTTGAAACCCAGGCTTTTGGTGTGGGTCACCCCATTTGATGGCCGTTATCGACAAGTTTAGTACAGGCGAAAGCCGATTCTTGTTTGTGCCAGAAGGGGATAAAAGCGGGGGCAAAAGCCTGATGACCATAAACCATGCGCAATCTTGGAAACGGGGAGGTCGCTTTGGGAATATCCCTATCCGCCAAGGAAAATTCAATATCTTAGACCTTGATCCCGCGCGGTCGGTGGCACGCCAAGTCAACCCTTATTTACGGAAACTATTGTCAGATCCTTACGATCAAAGCACAGGCAATTTTGATTATTACAGAAATTTTTTCACGAATGTTTATGAGAAAATGTTTCCCACCACGGTCGATGCAATACGAACAAAAAGGACAAAACTGTTACAACGCACCCGTGCCATTCTTGATGCTTTAGATGAAAAGCAATCTAAACGCTTAACCCCCATTCCTTACCTGACCCATCGTATTTGGCTGACCAGTGATGAAACCCCGTATGAGGTGCCAAACGACCGTTTGGAGATGTATTTTGAAAGTCTGAAACAATTGAAGGCGGCAAAGTGGGTTCATCATTTTTGGTGCCTAAATCCTGATAAAATTCCAAAGACCATCAAAATCTTGGAACAATCAGGCTGCGATATTCAGGTTCATAGGCTAGAGGAAATTTTGCCAGCCATGCGCGGCAAAGATATTTTTTGGCGCCTTTATGAGGGGAAGTATTATACAGCGGCCAGCGATGTGTTGCGTTTTAATCTCGTGAATCTTAAGGGTGGCCTTTACAGTGATTTCGGTGTGGAATATGCGACCGACCTAACCCCTTATGTTGAAAGATTCGATTACCTTTTTGGTCAAGAAGGGTTCATTGCGGGTACCAGCTTTTTAGCGGCCCCCAAAAACTCTGTCGTTGTCAGCAACCTGTTACGGTTCCTTGATGGCTTAAATCGGGTACCAGCTGCGTTTAGAAATTTTGGCGATGGCGTTGTGACGCCCCCTTGGACAGCGCTTGGAATTCTAACGGTGATGATGGACATTCACACCCGCGAAACAGACCGTATTCTCCCTTGCCCCTATGGGTTTGATTCCTTGGTAAAAACCAATCATATGGCCAGCTGGTTAGGTGCTGGAAAGTTTGGACAAACATCGTTGCAACGCCAACCCCTTTCACAAGAAATTATCTTTGGTGACGAATCTTTATTTTCCATACCTTATCGAATGAATTTGGAAAAGGATGCCTTGATAGAGAAATACACCCTGCCCGTCGCCAAACTTTTATATGGCGTAGAAAAGGCAGAGATTGAAGAAAAACGCGAAGCCTTATACCAGCGGTTTAAAGACACCTATTGTGATATTAAGTTGCAACCAAGAAGCACGCCTATCCCCTTGATCAGCCACAGAAGTTGGATAACCAGTACTGACAACCCGACTGAGGTCCCGGCTGATCGGCTGCAAATGTACATTGAGAGTTTGCAAATTTTAGATACATCCCCCGGATGGCAACATCTGTTTTGGTGCATGGATAAAACCCAACTGCCCAAAACAGTGAAATTTTTAGAGGAAGCCAAAGCCAGATTAGGCCTAAACATTCAGGTTCGTGACATAATAGAAATTTTGCCTTCCATGCGGGGCCGATCCCTGTTTGAGGCATTTTATGCAGATAATCGCTTTTGCAACGCCAATGATATTTTCAGGTTGAATGTCTTGCATACACAAGGGGGTCTTTATGCTGATATGGGCTGTACTTTTTTGAAAGACCTGACCCCCTTTCTTGGCGTTTATGATCGTTTATTCTTCCTATACGATTGGGGGAATATTGACCACAGCGTATGCGCGACAAAACCAAATGATGACATTCTTGATCGGTATCTGAACAGTTTGGAAACTCTGCACCTTTTATCTGGTGAGGTTAAAGTCATAACGCCCACGGCACCCAGCCAATTGGCGTGGACGGGTTCCCATCACTTAATGATTTTGTTGGATTTATTTAGCAAAGAAACTGACAAGGTTATGTTCGTACCACAGGGGCAATTCTTAACCCTTAAACATGCCAACAGCTGGGGAGTAACACCTAAGTTTGGGAATAAATCAATTTTAGAATCAAAAGTTGATATCTTTCGGGTTTTGTAGATTATAGTCTAGGGGCAGTTCCCTTTTGATGAAGGATGATAATGACAAACCAGACAATAAACCCCGAAGAAGTCAGCCAGTTCGATCAAATCGCTGACCAGTGGTGGAATGAAACAGGGCCGTTTAAGGCATTGCACCAACTAAACCCCAGTCGGTTGCAGTTCATCAAAGATCATATCATCCGGCGTTTTAAAGCTGACCCTTTATCCCCTCAACCATTAAAGGGGCTGAAGGTCTTAGACGTGGGCTGTGGCGGTGGTATTTTGTGTGAACCCTTGGCCCGCCTGGGTGCAAAAGTGACCGGCATTGATGCAAGCCCCAGGGCCATCGAGGTTGCTAAGCATCATGCAACAGAATCAAACCTTGAAATTGATTACCAAATGACCACGGTTGAAGAATTGCCCGCCCAAACTTTCGATATTGTTTGTGCCTTGGAAATTGTTGAACATGTTGATCACCCTGACCAATTTATAAAATCTTGCGCATCGTTGGCATCAAAGCAGGGGTTGTTTTTTGTCTCAACCTTTAATCAAACAGCTTTGTCCTATTTACAAGGCATCGTTGCTGCTGAGTATGTATTGCGCATGGTTCCCCGGGGTACCCATAATTGGAAACAATTTATTAAACCCGCAACTCTGGCCCATTGGTTGCAGGATTGTGAATTCCATTTCACAGATCTTAAGGGGTTTCACTATAACCCTTTTTACCGATTTTCATCTTCCCAACAGCCGTGGTCGTTAAGCGAATCGTTGGCCGTTAATTACATCGGCTGCGCACAGTTTAGGTGCTAATTTGTTGTTGCACCTTTTTCAAAACCACTATATTTTGTGTTAATCTTAATAAAAAATAACAACATATAGATTTTGTGTCAAAAGGTGTTTTCAAACTGGTGGTAGGGTTTTGGCTTGTTAATCTTGTGCACATTCCTTTCATCTGTGGCGCCCCCTTGCTTCCTGTTTTGACCGTTAAGGCTAAAGAAGTTAAGAAAGCGCCCTTCGCAAAAACCGAGTCTTCGTCAGACACCCTTAGAACCCAACAGCAAACAACATTGACAGAGGCCCTTCAAAACACGCCAGGCGTTCATCTGGTGCAAACAGGTGGTGTAGGAAAGTCAGCCCAACTTTTTGTAAGGGGCGCCAATCCAGAGCATGTTTTGGTTTTGATTGATGGCTTGCGAGCCCATGACCCCAGCAGCCCGAATGGGGGTTTTGATTTTGGCCAGCTAGAGTCTGAATCGTTAGAAAAGATTAACGTTTTAAGGGGCCCCCATGCGGCATCATACGGCAGTGATGCTGTGGGCGGTGTTGTCCAGCTGACAACCAAAAGAGGACGCGGCGATGCCAAAGCCGATCTTGTGGGCGAAGCGGGGTCACACCAAAGCTATCGCCAAAGTCTTAGTTTTCAGGGAGAAAAACCCTATGGAGATTTTTATATCCAGGGCGGCCATCGTCAAACTGACACGCCGTCTTCTGTCCCTTATTCAAAACGAACCATTGCACGCCAACATCATCCTGATCTCTATGATTCACAAAACCTTACGTCCCATTGCAGCTTGAACAGCCGACAGAACTGGCGCCTAAGTCTTCATAATCGGCATCAACGCAGTCGTTCCCGTTATGGGGACGCATTTAATTCAAATCCAAACAGCCAAGACGTGTCGGTCTATGATTTGCATGGGTTAACGGCTGAGGGCACAGACAAAAGCCGCATCTGGCAGCCAAAACTTCAAGTGGGATATTTACAAAGCCAACGTACATATGGGCAAGATCAGGCTCCCTTTTCTCCCCGTTCTTTTTACAAGGGTAAGGCCTTAAGCTTTCAAGGACATAACCGCCTGCACTTTAGTGAAACTCACGATCTTGATATAGGCGTTGATCATCACCAGCAATCCTACCAGGCATCAATTCCGGAAACAGGTACCTATAAACAAATGCAGGCAGAATCTCATGAATCTTCCCTTTTTATAGGTCACCATACGATGCCCCACGAAAGGATAGAGATTGATTTATGGGGCAGAGGACACCACCACCGTCAATTTAAATCCCATGCAACGCATCGGGCATCCATCACCTATCATCACCTTGAAACCTATACTGACTTATATGCGAGTCATGGAACGGTGATTCATAATCCCAGCTTGTTGCAAGTGTTTGATCCGCAAAGTGGTAATCGGAGCATTCGTCCTGAAAAAGGCCACGGGTGGGAGGTCGGCCTCCAACAGGCCGTGTTCAAGGCCCTTCGTGTGGGGACCACTTTTTTCCAAACGCGGTTGCAAGATTTAATTGTCGGTCAACAACTGGCCCCCAGGCTTTATCGATATGACAATATTAATAAGTCGCAGACTCAGGGGTTAGAGTCGTTTGTGGAGTGGGAAGTCTTTAATGATTTTAAGATTTCTGTGAACCACATTTACACTTCCGCCAAAGACCTATCAACTGGAGCGACCCTTTTCAACAGACCTCTGCACAAAATTTTATTCAATCTTCAATGGCAAACAACGACCGAGTGTGATGTGGGCGTTGGCCTAAGCCATGACGGCAAACAGGTTAATAGGCCTCGTGGGACCGAACGGAAAGTTTATACCAAGGGGCCAATTTTACTGCGGGCGACCTTGAATTATAAACCCACACAACCCATTTTAGGGTATGGTCATCAAGAATTTTTTATAAGAGCAGAGAATATATTGAACCGTCATTACGAACAACCCGCAGGATATATCCAACCTGGCGTAAGCTTTTATGCAGGATTGCGGTTGTCTACATGAGGTACAAAAACGCTTTAGTCATATCGCTGTTGCTGCACGGACTAGCATTCGCTGGTACCGGTTGGGTAATCTCTGTGGGAAGTCTTAAAGGGAAAGCGGCACTACTTCAACAAGCCGTTTGTGTTGATGTTCAATGGAGCAGCCTACCCTGTTCTAAGCCAGAACAAGATTCCCCGCCATCACAAGGAACCAAAGGAAGCATAATGATCCAGGAATTGTCTGGATTGTCCCATCGCGACTCTCCCCACAATGACGAAATAAAATCCCGAAAAATCATCCAAAAGACGGGCAACCTCCCTTCCCCTTCTGGCCTTGCAGAAAATGCAGAGACCTTGGACACAGACGCCGTTCTGATTCCTTTCCCAAGCAACCCCACCCCAACCTACCCTGAAGAGGCCCGCAGGCGGGGTTTGAAAGGTGAAATGACCCTTACCTTAACAATTGATGCGGCAGGAAGTGTGATCAAGATTGATGTTGAACAAGGAAACGATATTGCCTCACTTTTAAAAGAGGCTGCTTTCGAAGCCGTTAAACAATGGCGTTTTATCCGCCATGACAAATCAACAAAACCGTTATCTGTCACTCTGCCCGTTGTGTTTAATTTAGAGGTTTAGTATTCCGCCTTCGCCGATAAACTCATAAGGATTTTGGCAACCTCCTCGACTTCTTCCCTGTGACGTTCTGCATCCGAAACTGGTTCATTTTGTCCTCCTTGTTCAAACTGCAGAAACGAAAATGGGCTGTTCGATTCATGTTCTTTTAAAAGGTCGCTGAAACGATTTAAACAAGGCTGTCTTAAATTATCAGGTAATTTTCCCAAGCCATCTTGAATGGTCTTAACTGCGTTTGGAAGCTGAACGACCAAACGAACATAACAAAAACCGATATCGTGGCACACTTTAGACCTCATGACGGTTTCCGTTGGAGGCAATAATTTCAAGACCTCTTGAAAAGCACTGATCGCATTTTGATACTGCCCCAGATGACAATAGGAAAAGCCGGAACGAGCGTATGTATTTCTTAATTCGTTTCCGTTGGATGCCATAGATCGTTCTATTCCATAGCCATTGAATGACGTTCCCAGAAAACACAAGAAAACAAGTATTCTTAAATATTTGGACAACAGGCCATTCACATCAAAACCCTTTATAAGAGCTACTGCGTAAGTCGAGGTAGTTTGTTGCAAGAGAGTGACATGATCCCCATTCCCCTATTTTTTGTTTAGGCTATAGCGAATCCATTTTTGAGATTGACGATTCCAGCGATGAT
>CAIVFQ010000054.1 GCA_903905285.1 uncultured Alphaproteobacteria bacterium | reverse complement strand
CTTTTGCCTAATTCGAGGCTTTCTCTCAACGAGACGCAAACAGGGGTTTAATATCTTTCATGCCATCCTAAATCCTCAGTTCTGCCCACAATAAACCTGGGTAGTTACCAATTAAGTCCTATATCGCATGACATGTGCGCTTGTAGGTGCCCCCTGGCAATTGTCGTAGTATTGGGGGCGATTGCCAATAACTTCAAACTTGTGACGCTGATAAAGGCTAATCGCCGTTTGGTTATCGACTGCGACCTCCAACAAAAGAGGGTGAGAAGTATTGCTCTGTAAGTGTTCCAACAAACACGCCCCAATGCCTTGTTTTTGAAAGAAGGGTCGCACACAAAAAGTTAAAATTTCTGTTTGGGTTATTTGGTTGCGCGCCAAGATAAACCCCGCAGGCTGTTCATCCTTCACGGCTAGCCAACCAACAACGGGGCAGATGGTTTGTTCTTCACTCAACAGCGTCGCAAAAAACGTTTCCTCCCACGGCTTTTCAAAACATTCCTGATGGATCAAGGCCAAAAAGGGCGATTGGGCAACGTGCAGGGGAAGGATCTTATCGTTTCTTAGCATAAGCGGGTTGATAGTAATAATAAGGTTTTAAGTCTTGGTTGGCCGAGTCGGTTTTTAGGGTATTAAAATCCTTGTCCTCAAACAACTGCAATTGTGTGATGGCCAGGTTCTGGGGGTGGTCAATTAAGTAGGACTGGAATTCTTCATCCACCTCAAAGTCAGTCATCAATCGATAGGTTGGATTGTTATCCAAGAATAAACGCAAATCTTGCGGTTTAAAAATTTGAATGTCAGGGGCGGCGTCATAAATTTGCCCGTACCAATCACCCCGTTTTGAATCGATGAGAATCAGAATTGGACCTTGGTAAGCTTGACGGGCGGCATACCCCAACACCTTAAAATGGGTGGGGGCAAAAATTTGGGCCTTGGGAAAGGCTAAAGCCAACCCTTGCGCTGTGGCTAAAATGACCCGCAGGCTTGTAAAAGTCCCCGGCCCGCGCGCCGTTATAAGGGCATCAACTTTAGGGCTGCTCGCCTGTTGCCAAACCTGCTGAACAAGGGGAACCAAGGCCATGGATTGGGTAAAAGTGGGTGTCAGTGCCACCGACTGGGCATACAGCTGCCCACCTGTTTTTAAGGCCACCTGGCATTGGTTGTTCTGACTGTAGAGAGAGAGGAAAGTCATTTGGGGCTATTTGCCAGTATCCTTTGTTAGACCAATCTTCCCATAAACGTTCTGGTGACGTACAGCTCTTGCAAGACGCGCATGATCAGCAGCAATCCATTTTTCAAAGTGGCCACCGCTTTTATTCAAAAGACCCATTGGTTTCCCGTTCGGACTGCCATTCAAATAATTAACCAAAATGTACTTACCATCTTCACTGGTATGGATGGGGTTTGCCTCGCTTGCTCCCCGTGCCCGTTGCATTCTCTCAAATTGAGATTTCAGAACCCAGGCATAAATATTGTAACCATTCAATTCTGCCAACATTTGGGGGTAAGTAGGAACACGAAGATGCCAATCTGGATTGGGATCAAATTCTAATTCTCCAGAGCTAAATTTTACAGCCATAGATTGTCTCACAACTTCCTGAAAATCTGCCAAAGGATAAATAAATTGAACAAACCTAGAGCTAGCCTGCCACTTCTGACGCTCAAGATCCCGACGCATAGCAGAAACAGTGGCAGCATCACCGTCTGATACATCACCCACAATTCCTATTTTCTTCTTACCTTGATCAATCTGTGCATCAATTGCTTCTTCTTCCGCTTTGATTTGTTTCATAAGGTCTGCGTACTCACCGAAGAATCTATCAAAAAAGTCCTGTCCTTCTGCTTTTATTCCATGTTTTTTAGCATACAGTTTCGCGTAGACATCCCGTTGGTTCATTATCTTTCTTACTTCTGCTCGCTGATCCTTTTTGATCTGAACCTTCCGAGCCTCTATTCTCTCTTCAATATTCTGATCTGATAGTTTAGCGAGATCAATCTGGATAAGATTGCGATCCTTCTCCGGAACCTTTAAAGAAGTGGCTCTTCGAGAGCGAAGAGTTGCCTTTTCGGCTTCTAATCTTTCTGTTACAAGCACACCCACAACTTCACCAATATTTTTGCCACTAAATTCTAAAGAACGGTCTAAAATTCTTCTTATGTCGGCGCTACACGAAACATTTCTATCCGCCATGGCAAGGATTTCAAGCTCGACCAAATTATCCAAAATTTGATTGATAGCTTCCTGGCGAGTTTGAAATCCAAGGCTAAAGAAACCACATTGCAACCCAGCACCACTGGAGCCAAAATACCGGAGGAATTGAGGCAAAGTCCTTTTTTGTTGTAACGTCCCCATGTCAAAATCAGGAACGCTGCAAAACATTAGGGCTTGCCTCATTGCGACGGCATCGATGTCTAATTTTTGAACACTATGAATATTCATTCGTCCCGGCATCGCCTTAACCCTGTCTATCAGGTCTTGTGTGATAAGCTTATCTATGCTGCCATCCTCGATCATAGCCTTAGCGGCTACCCTGACATCTGCTCTAGCTAACAGACGGCTATTGATCTTATATTTAAACAATCGGACCAAATCTTCAGGCTCTAGTGCGGAGTTATAAAGGGAATCTTGAATCGCGCTGACCAATGCCAACAGAACAGCTTCGCTTTCAGCACTTTTTCTGGTGTTTTGATAGGCAAAAATATTGGGGTCAGCCCTCTCTAATGTTCCCTGCTTTGTTTCAAACATACGGTATGTTTCAGCGGCGATAAGCGCGTCCACAACACTGTCGTCAACAGCAGCAGAAAAATCTTGTTTTTTTAGAGCCACCAAAATGGCTTTATTAGCAAGATAGTCTGCTTTTTCGCGAATGACTGTCGTTTTTAATAAATTGCCGACAGCCTCAAAATCATTTTTGCCTGCCTTCCTGGCTGCAGAAGCCGTGTCAGCAACAAGCTTTTTATAGTCTACTGATGGATCAGCTGCTTCTTCAGCAACCTTAAGTTTGTCAATTTTTATTTTGAGCGCTGCGTTGTAAGTAGGGCGCCTTGCATCCCTGTCTTCTGCGTAAGCAGCGCGCATAATTTCAGTGACACGGTCGAGGTGGCTTTGTTTATGAGCCTGCTGTTCTTTCTTAAATTTTTCTTGGTTTTGGTGCTCTAATGCCTTCAGAAAACGTGCTGCTTCCCGCAAAGCGCCCTCCATTAAAGGGCGTTCGCCACCATTGGCGCTACGTTTGCTGATGCCTCCAACGCCTCGACCTGCGGAGAGCAGAGCAATCAAAGTATCAGCAACATTCTTGGCCTCTTCAGGATCAGATTTCAAGCTTAGCTCATGGGCCAGAAAATAGGCAGCTTGAACGGCCGGAGAAACCAATTGTCCGCCAATTCGATAGTTGGGCGACGTCGCCTCCATGGCATCGTCAAGAATGCGTTGATGAAATTTAGCCTGCACAACACCGATGCTGGTTGATAATGAGACGATGATTAAAAGGGCATGCTTCAGAAAATTGGCCATAAAACTAAACTTATCAATGCTGAATTAATACTCTTATTTATAATCTTATCCCATATTTTGTAAACAAAAAGTTAATTATAAGGTCAACGTCTCACGCGAATGTCTTTATGAAGATCGATGGAAAAAATCAACCCTTGACTGACCAGCAGGGTGATAAGGGCGGTCCCTCCATAAGAAATAAAAGGCAAGGGAATCCCCACAACAGGTAAGAATCCCATCACCATCGCCATATTAATAAAAGCGTATAGGAAAAAGGTGGTGGTTAAGCCAATGGCCACCAACCGACCAAATTGCGTGCGGGCATTTAAGGCAACCTGAAAGTTAAAGGCAATCAACAACGCATATAAGACAACCAAAATGACCGCCCCAACCAGGCCAAACTCTTCGCTGTACATGGTGAAGATAAAGTCTGTTTGTTTTTCGGGCAAAAAGTTGAGGTGGCTTTGGCTGCCTTGTAAAAACCCTTTACCCAAAACGCCCCCTGACCCTAAGGCAATTTTTGATTGGGTTACGTGGTACCCACTTTTCATGGGGTCACTTTCCGGGTTCAAGAATGTTAAAATGCGCTGCTGTTGATAGGTATGCAAAAACGACCATAAAAGAGGAATGCAGGATACACTGGCCAGACCCACCACCGCAAATTTCCAAATTTTAACGCCAGCCACAAAAAATAATGCGGCACTGCTTAGAATTAACAATAAGGCCGTTCCTAAATCAGGCTGACGCATCACCAGTAAGGTAGGCATCAAAATCATCAAACCAGGAATCACCAGGTTTCTAAGGTGGGCGACATCCTCAAGCGAGCATCCATGAAAATACCGTGCCAAGGCCAACACCAAGCCCACCCGCATCAGTTCAGAGGGTTGCAAGCTGAAAGCATATAAATCAATCCACCGCTGGGCGCCCATGCCAACAAACCCAAGAGATTCAACGGCCAACAACAAAACCAAGGCCACTGTATATAGCGTATAAGAGCACGAAAACCAATAACGACTGTCGGTTATGGCAACCCCTAACATTAGGATACAACCAATGCCAAATCGCCAAGATTGTTTGGCACCCCATGGGTGGAAACTGCCATTGGCCGCTGAATACAACATCAACAAGCCAATGCCCACCAAAAAGGCAATCAGGATCAAAGGGGAAAGGCTTAGGTGCCTTAAAAGGGAGAAACGAATCATCTTAATGTCAACATGGGGTCAAAATTCCTTAGCGTTAACGATTTTTTAACATATTTCGCGCAAAAATATAATCAAGAGAAAGATAATATTAAAAAGAATTTTACAATATGTTTAAAGCTCCTCACAAATTTTTAAAAGCATGGTTACTCCTACTTTCAGTCGCTTACTGCCAAAATGCCTACTCCGCAGAGGGCGGAGGAGTAGGCCCAGATTTAGATGGTGACGGGCACCCAGATTTCGTCATTGTGGATTTTGGAGCAGATGGAAAAAAAGGCGGCGGTGATGACCGTTTGGCACCCTATCAAAGCGGATACCCATATTACGCCAATGATTACCCAAATTCTTATTATGTCGATACTAATGATGATGGTTATGCAGACCTTTATTACTACTCCGATGGTCAGGGTGGGTACAAAGTCATGGCGGTTGTGCAACCTGTTAGCCCTGTTTCAACCACCCCCAATGCAGATAATTTTGCCAATGCTATAATTGATGCAAGAGATGGGGCAACGGGTGACGGTGGACAAGACACCCAAAACCAGAGCCGGACGACTCCGGTAGAAGACGAATTCCGTTCCTTAAGAAATTTCAGCAACTTTAATGTGGTTCTTGCAGATTCTTTGCGACCTTTAAAAGACGTTCGGATGCTGCAAACAGTTAATCCGTATAATGCCCAAGCAACAGGCAATCACCTGGAGGATATTTTAGAAACTCTAGCAAAACATGGCCCTCTTTCAATGCCAGTGGATGACAAAAGAGTTTGGATTAGCCCTTTCTACACTTTTGGACGTCAACAAAATGCTTTCTCACAGCCTGGCAATAAAAGCTGGCTTTCAGGGGCCATCATGGGAGCAGAGTACAGAAACTTAAAACAAAAATGGACTGTCGGCTTAATGAGCGGCTTGCTTTATGGTCGCCAGGAAGAATTGGGCAATAGCCAATCATTCACCAAAACAAAAGGTCTTAGTGTTGGTGCTTACCACTCTCTGACATTCCTAGGGGAAGCCCGTTACGATATTATGGGAACCCGGACTCTTTCCTTCCAAGACAACCAACGTCATCAGATAGCGGCTGGAAACAAAGATTATTACGCTATTTCTGACCACAAAATGTACACCGATGTTGTTGATACCAAACTGACTTATTTGTTTATTCTTAATCAGATGTGGTCTGTTAGACCCAGCCTTGGCAACACGTACATTCGAAATCAGTCAGGCAGTTATTCGGAAAGAGGCGCAGGGATTTACAACCAGAATAACAATGCCTCTAACTCAAGCTCAAACGAAGTCTACGGCGGTATTGGCGTAAGAGCAGGCTGGAAGTTTGGAGAGAAGAAAATTCGCATAACGGGTGTGTATGAGCATGGATATCAGTATGAGAAATCAGGGTCGCCCACCGTTATTGCCCTAAATATTCCCGGCTCAGCACCCATTGTAACCCCACAAGATAACAAAAAAACGAAGACGCATTACGTCCATGCCAATGCATCTTACTACGACGCTCATACAAAGCTTAAGTTTTTAGTGGGTTATTCAGGCGCATATCAACAAATTCAAAAGAATCATTCATTCACCCTAAAAGCCGAATACCGGTTTTAAAGCGAAGGCCTGATTTCTTATAACTTTTCTAACTAAGGAGCCTGCAAGTGTTTTTCCAAACCTTAACCGTTTCTCTTTTATTAACCTCTGTTTGCTTATCAACGGGTTGGGCAGCTGAGGGGCAAATGGTTGAGTACAATCGTTTGTTGCAGAAAACAAAACCAAAGAGCATCAAGTTGTTTAACCAAACATCGGCAATGGCTTTGGTTGATGTTGCCTATAAACAGGTTGTGTCCCTAGACTTAGAGGATGACGAGGAAGAAGGCCTGGCGTTGTTAATCCCGCAAGCCTCTTACGCCTATATAATAAGCGACGGTATAGATGAACACGAATTCCCCATCATCAAAAGTCAGGTCCTTCAATACACAACGGTATTAAAGAAAAATCAGACTTGTTTGGCATGGCTGGTTCGTGCGTTTGAGGTTAAGCCAGGCGAAGAACTGGGAATACCTATGCATGAAGAGGCAACTATTGCGGGCCTTCGCTTGCGCACAGACAAAGCTTATGTAAATTTCAAATCAAGACCAGAGGCTATTTCTTTTTCCATCGACGACAGCGCCAAACGATCCTTTCCTCAGGCCTTAAGTGCCACAGATTTTGTCAGGCTGTCAACAGCCCGAAAATCATCTGATCTGCCAGCTCACACTAAAGCCTTTAAAACTGATTTATGTCCTTCTGAAGGGTTTTCCACCGTAGATTTTGCCAGAAAATTGCAAGCTCTTCACGATGCGAATGCCAAGTTTCTAACGGATACCCTGCCCACCGCGGCCGCTAGAATACCCTTGATTACCCACACAATCTGGGCATCATCTGAGCCTTTTCCAAAACAGTATGCAGCATGGTTAGAAACAACAACCAAGAGGTGCAAAACCGAAGATGGGTGGCAACATTTTGTTTGGACAACCGATGAACACGCCTTTGACGATGTATCGGCTGACTTGAAAAAATCCATCAGTCTTAAAAATATGCTTGGCTTTCGTTCACCTTTAAAAGCAGCGATTCAACGGCTTGTGGATGGAGATCAAGGGGCTGTGGCTTCTAAAATCTTTAGGCATCTGGCTTTGCAAAAACATGGCGGCGTATTCAGAGGGACCGATACCGAAGTTGTTCACAGTTTAACCTCTTACCACCAGGCCTTTGACTTTTATATGAGCCTTGATGGATTTAGCGGCGTAACCCCAGCCAGCGGGTTGATAGCATCGATTCCAAACCATCCGATATCAGCAGAAATTCTAGCCGTGATTCAAAGAAATATGACCCCCTCAACGTGCCCACCTTATTTAGAGGCCGTTAAAGGAGACAAGCTTGTTTCTATCCTTTTAGGCTTTGGGTATGGCCCGGTTAGCATCGCCCTTATGACCAAGGCCGGCCAGGGGGGAATGCGGGATATGATTGCACCACCACGGGTCTTTTCACCCATGCGGAAAGCAGCAGATATTTTGAGTTGCGATGATCCACGCATGCAATGGCAAACTGACACAATGGCGATTCACTATTTTGATCGCAGCTGGGCGAAATGAGGATATACCCGCTCAGAATGGGTATCACCAGACTGTGGACTGTTTTCTTCATCCTTTTGCATCTGGGGGGAATCGCTGACGCTGCCCTGAAAGAGATTGATGCTGAAAACAGTCAGACAGCAAGCATTTGCAGCCTATTATCAAATGCCAGCTTAACAAACGTAACCGTTACCAGTTGTTTAGATACACCCGTCAAATTTTTAATCGTGTCACAACTGCTCATTAAAGCAACAACAGGCGTTCCGCAGCGTATTGTTGCTCCTGATGGATGGGATTTAATTTCTTGGGACACCTTAGACGAAAGGGGCTTTCCAATTATTCAGGCCCAGACAAAACGTTTACGTCTGCTTAGTTTCGCAGATAGGCCAGCGACTGTTTATGCCTTAAAAACGGTGACGCTGGGGCCTAAAGAACAACAAACTTTAACAGCCCCCCCACATTTTACCCTCAGTCATTTAACCAATGAATCAGATGAAAAAACCTTTATTAATATTGACACCTTTGACAAGAATTTAAGCCTTAGCCTGCAACCAACTCCCCGGTCTTTTTGGTCATCAATGGCGAAGGATTATGACTTTTCAACGCTGGCTTTTCAAGGCGACGTGATATGGCCTTTTTTAGAAGAATTTCGGGACAAGATTCTTTCTCAGGCGGATATAGCCCCTAAGGCATTTTATAAAATGATTGGTGAATCGTATCTGGATTATCTGAAATTGATGCAAGGCGAAAGCCAACAGAAACGTCCCCGCATTCCTTTAACAATTCACACCATTTGGCTGAGCGACAAAGAGAACCCGACAGAGCCAAAGCCGGAATATAGCGTTTGGTTGGCTGAGACGATGGAGGTTTGCTCACCCAAAGAAGGGTGGAAATATATTTTGTGGATTAACTGTCAAGACATGGCGATTGCCACGCATCCGCTGGCGGGGGTGGCTGATACTCTTGAACCGTTTGTAGAGGTCAGACACGTTAATACATTGCCGCAAGATACCGAATGGTTCAGAATTTTTGAGTTGATGTTGTTACAAAAAAACTATGGCGCCGCGTCTGATGTTTTGCGCCTTATTATTTTAAAACGGTTGGGGGGAGTTTATCGCGATACCGATTTTAAATTTATTCAATCACCGTTGGTTTTAAACAACATGCTTGATTTTTATAGCGGCATGGAAGGCCCGCAGCCAATTGCGGCCTGTAACGCGATGATCGCCTGTAAGCCAAACCATCCTATTATTGATTGCGCCTTGGATTTAATCGTTCAAGGGGCTAATTCAAAAGCTTGCCCAGCTTACTTGGTCCCTTACTTGTCAAAGCGTGTTTTGCGCACCCTGTTGCATACAGGGCCCATGATGCTGAGCATGGCTTTTTACCTAGCAGGAGGAAAGGACGACAACCGCGACGTTTTGTTCCCCCCTGAATTTTTCTTTTGGCCAGCCTATGATAAAGCGGGGCCGCGTTATAAGTGGCCTGTACAGACCGCTGGCATTCATTACCATAAGGCGTCTTGGTTATAAAACCGACCGCTTTGCTAATCTTTTTCTTTCATATCCTTTTCATCCAAATCGTAAGGATCATCACTGAACAGGGCCTGGTCGTTTTCATCAACCCATACCGTTATATAGGTGAAATAAACAGGAATAGCCGCAGGCAAACCGATTGTTTTGGTCTCACCTTTATCTATTTTTTCTTGAAACCTTTTTGTGCTTTCAAGATCGGTTTGATCTAATACCCATAATGCTAAATCTATGGGTTTTGAAAGGCGTATACACCCTGACGAAAAACTCCGTGAACTTTTTTGAAACAATTCCTGTTGGGGTGTATCGTGCATGTAAATGGCCTGGGCGCTTTCTAAATAAAATTTAATTCTGCCCAAGGCATTATGGGGACCAGGTAATTGGCGAATGCGATAGGGTAAATAGTCGCTTGAAATTTGCTGCCAATCGATTGTATGGGGGCTAATCAGTTCGCCATTGTGATCGGAAACAAGGTAAAAATTGCGCGTCAAATAATTTGGGTCTTCTTGAACCTTTTTAAGTTTATCTTTGAAAAAAATACTATCAGGAACATACCAGGCGGGGTTAATCACAAGGCGTGTCAGCGTGGTGCTAAAAAGGGGAGTTGGTCGGCTTTTCATGCCAACAATAATCTCCTGACTAAGAACAGATTGCGTACCTTCCATAGCCTCTAAATGATACGTTGGTATGTTCACAAGAACACACCGGCCATCCAACAAAGGTGACAGTTTTTGCCACCGTTTTAAGTTTAATTTAATTTTGCGAATGCGATCAGAAACCGTCATATTCAAGGCGCGACATGTCGCCTGACCAATCACGCCATCGGGTTTTAGAAAATGTTGTTTTTGAAAACGAATAATGGCTTTCTCTAAATCATCATCAAAATCAAAGCTAAGAGATAAAGAGGGATCTTTCAGTTGCTTTTTAACCGTTCGCAATACGGGGTCGCTGTCACCCTTTTTAAAGGAATACTTTGTGCCGCTCCACTGTGGGTGAGCCTTTTTAAGCTGTTTTTCATAGCCTTTTAAAAGACGTTCCAGAGCCTGAATTTGTGGAACCAACGCAGTCGGCGCGTTCGCCCCTTCATTAGCAAAACTGGTCTGTGCCTTTATCAAGAAAAGGATGCTGATGATTAAATAGGCGCGGTTAAAGGGCAACGTGCTTTTGTCATGTTTTTGGCTTTCTGTGATTATTACAGCATACACTTCCTTAAGGAAGAATGAATAAGGCTGTTTTTCGCCACAGATTCACCTTGTAAGTTTTTTTATTTTCGGCAATCTTTCACTAAATGATATGCTCCCCTCAAATGATTTCACGGGGCCCTGTTTCGGCGATAAGTCGGCGAATGGACTTCGTCTGTCAATAAGGTTGGAACTTATAACGTGACATCGAATGCACGTGCTCTGTTAGCAGATTCATGCCCGTATTATTATAATTCTCTTCATCCGAGTTGTCGGAGTATTGATATTTTTCATATAAATTCTTATCTCCAATTTTTTCTAATGGATCGTTTGTCAAATAATCCATCCATTCGAGACTAGCCCATCCTCCAAACCTGTAAAAAATTCCAACCGGCACCGTGCTTGGCCAGTTACTCATGATCCCCTTAAAATGGCCAGCTGTTGTCGTCAGGCTTTGTTCAATTAGAAACCTTGGAACTATACGTATCTCTATCTTGTCGGCGTTTTCTGGATTCTTTCCCGTGTGATACCCCGTCGCTATACTCAAGAATCGTCCTGTAATGCCACACCCAGATAAATCAAATGTCCCCTGTAACGGGTTCGGTAAATCTGCTATCGGCAGCTCTATCTTCCCGACATCACTTCCTTTTTTCGGGAAAAAAACCAATTTTACCCCTAAAAATCTCTGATAATCTGCTTCGTGTCCCCGGGCTATATCCGGAATTGGGCGTGACATCGCCGCAGAAGAAGACGAGGAACTTGAAGATAAAGAACACAGACTTCTAGCGACTTCTTCTACCATTCGTTCGTGGAACCCGTCATTACTTGAGGACGACGAGGCCCTACAACAATCGCCAATCACTCCACATGTTAACACAAGGACACATAACCTCAGTATTTTATTCATTTCCATTCTCCTTATTGTTACCACTTCTTATGCTGGTAAATTTAAGAAGAAAGCAACTAAAAACTGAAAAGCATAGATTATTCTTATTTTAAAATTGGCGGAGGGATGATGATAGAACCTGTTTTGGACTGCATGGCTCATAGAACTCTGTGAAAAGAACTAAATTCTTGTTTTGGCTCATTTATGAAAAATAAAACTGACTGTAATTTTTAGGCACGGTCAGAATTTTGTCTGAGAATTTTTTCATCAAACGATAATGTAAAAGCTGCATTAATAAGTTTGTTTTTCACTGTCAGCCGAAAATAGTTTGTGTTAGCCTGAAGGCCAGTTTGTTAGGAGTTTTATTTCCGTTCATGAAAAGTTTACCCACAAAAAAAGATTTCTGGTTCCTTCCTTTAGGGGGCGCTGGCGAGATCGGCATGAATTTAAATTTGTATGGTCATAACCAAGAATGGTTAATGGTTGACCTTGGCATTACCTTTCATGATCGCTTAGGCGTAGAGGTTCTAACGCCGGATCCTTCCTTCATTTTGCCTTTTCAAAAAAATTTAAAAGGGTTGGTTTTAACCCATGCCCACGAAGATCATGTGGGTGCCATTCCTTATTTGTGGCCTTACTTGCGATGCCCCTTGTATGCAACACCATTTACAGCCGCCATTATTCGTCAAAAGATTGCCGATAAAATTTGGGCTGATGATGTGGAAATTATAGAGGTTCCTTTATCAGGGACTGTTCAAATTGGGCATTTCAAGGTTGAATTTATCACCATTACGCATTCGATTGCAGAACCCAATGTTTTGGCCATCACCACGCCTTTAGGGACGGTTATTCATACCGGTGACTGGAAAATTGATCCCCATCCTTTGGTTGGGGAAGCAACCAATTTCAAACGCCTTCAAGAATGGGGTGACCAGGGTGTGCTGGCCCTTGTTTGCGATTCAACGAATGCCTTAAGCGAGGGTTCATCGGGATCAGAACAATCTGTAAGAGACGAATTGAATCGATTGATTGGGGAATTTTCCAACCATCGCGTAACTGTTGCGTGCTTTGCCTCTAACATAGCACGGCTTGAAACAATTGGCCTGGCTGCGGCCGCCCGTGGGCGGAAGGTTTGCCTGGTGGGTCGTTCTTTATATCGCATGGTCGCTGCCGCGCAATCTGCTGGTTATTTGAATAAGCTGCCTGCCTTTATAAGCGATAGGGAAGCCGTGGACATGCCCCCTGAGAAGGTTTTGTTTATTACAACCGGCTCGCAAGGGGAGGCCCGTTCAGGGTTAGCACGAATTTCCAGTTTGCAGCATCCGGTCATTAAAATGGGACCCCGTGACGTTGTTTTTTTCTCGTCACGCGTTATTCCAGGCAATGAACGTCATATTGGGTTTTTGCAAAATCGTTTAGTTCAGGCTGGCGTTACCTTGATTACGGCCCATGACGAAGACATTCATGTTTCGGGCCATCCGGCTCGTGATGAACTCAGGCAAATGTATCAATGGGTGAGTCCCCGTTCTGCCATTCCTGTGCACGGGGAGGCCCGCCACTTGCATGCGCACGCCGCGCTTGCCAAATCTCAAGGGGTGGCTGATGTTTTGGCCCCGCAGAATGGCAGTTTGATTCAACTGGGAGGCGCATCTTTAGCCGTGATTGAGCAGATTGAAGTGGGACGTTGGGCGTTGGATGGGGATCGTTTAATTCCTATGGACAGCTTGGTTTTAAAACAACGCAATAAACTTTCCCTTCAGGGAATTATCTTTATAACGGTGGGAATCAGTGCGTTAGGAAGCAGAACGCGATTGCCCCAGTTCACTTTATTGGGCGTGTGCCAGCCAGGCGAGGAAGAGCAAGAACTTAAGCGCGACCTTCATTGCTTGGTAAGGGACACACCATCGTCAGACTTTATCAAAGATGAAGCCAATTCGATTAATGACTTAAGAAAAATCGTCAGACACCTTGTGAATCAACGATTCGGTAAAAAACCTTTGGTTGAAATTCATATTGTGAAAGATTAAGTTTTTCATCTCACATCAAATTAAAACGTTTTCTGTCATTTCGATTGTTTTCTTGTCATTCCCCAAGCCACCACTTGTCATTCCCGCGCAGGCGGGAATCCAGTTGTATTTCTCTGGGCCCCCGCCTTCGCGGGGGGTGACAAAATGGATGCGGGGGAAATCCCGAAAAATGATCCGAAAGGGGTCTTCTACCTATTTTGTGTTACTTAACCAATAAGCTGCTTTGTGGCGAATGGCTTTGGCAAGGGCGCCGCGATCGGCAACAACCCATTTTTCAAAGTGGAAGCCATTTTCGTTCAAAATATCAACCCGCTTAGCACCCTCTCCTCCGCTTATAACGCTTGTCAAAACAAAGGCTTTATCAGATGTTTGATAGATTGGCAAAGTCGCTGATGCGCTTGCTTGCATACCTGCAAAGGTCGAGGCTGAAACCCATGAATAAATATCGCAATGGTTTAACAAAGCCATAATGTGTGGGTATGTGGGTGCACCGATCTGCCAATCAGGGTTCGGGTCAAATTCAAGCATTCCACTTCTGAATTTTTCGTTAATACTTTGCTCAATAAGCCCTTGAAAATCAGCTAGGGGGTAGAAAAGCTGCGTGATTTTCATTTGCTCAATCCCTCTACTATATCCAAAAGGTTGCCGTAAAACACGGAAAGCGTTAGCGATAGTTCCATCATCTCCATCTGGCACTCTAGCAGGAAGTCCTTTTGCTTTTTTCAAAGCTTCAAATTCATTATCAAGAGCTGCTCCGGCTTTGCTGATTTCCCCATCAAGTTTTGTATAGGCGTCGGTTAGATGTTCTAACAACTTTTCATCAGAAAGAGCTAAAGCGTGGTTCTTTGCATACAGACGTAGATATTTGGCAGGAATTGCCGTTTTTTTGCTTGCATGCTTGCTCATGATAGATTTAAGCTCGCCGCTTGTGCCTGAAACCATGTCTGCCAAAACGTAAATATTAGGTTCACACAGATTATCAACCAGCTGTTCGATGGCTTGACGTCTGTTGGCAAAACCAAGGCTGAAAAACCCGCACTGTAGACCGCTGCCACTGGAACCAAAATAATATAAAGGAAGGCTACTAATAACCTCTGTCCCTGCTTGCAGATCAAAAGCTGGCAAGTCATAGTCCATCAGTTGTTGTTTTTGTGCCTCTGCGTCAATCGTCGTTCCTTGTGTCGCAGAAATCGCTAAGGATGCTGCCTGAATTTGCCTGATCAAGTCATCTGTAATCAACGACTTGATGGAATCCGTTGTAAAAAGATCATCCATAGCAGACCTTGCTGCCTTCAAGGAACGACTGTTTTTTTGGTATCGAACAAGTTCCAAAAGTTTACTGGCCGTTGCCTTTGGATTTAACAAACTTTTTTGAATAGCCGTTGCCAAGCTTAATAAAACAGCCTGGTTAACCATATTTTTTGCATCAGGCACATAATAATCAAGGGCACTGGAGTCGGCGTTGACAGTAGTATCAAGCATCTTAAATTTCTCAAGGAAGATCAAGGCAGGAAGAAGAACTGCCGCTGCTTGAGCCTGAACTGGAGATCCAGAAACCAATAATGAAAAATTAGACCGTGTCTTTAACATGTCACATAAATCAGTCGCAAACGTTTTGGCTTTTCTTAAATCAGACGTTTCGCTTAAACCCTTGGTCAACTCAACAAGGATGTCAACAGCAGATTTAGGCGTATCAGACGGTGCGGAGGATGGTGCAGAGGCCGGGATAGTGGCTGGCGCAGAAGGAGCCAATCGATGCTGATTCCAAGTATCCATATACTGCCAGTAAGAATCTTTAGCCAATTTTTCTTTAAGCCAGCCCGCAGCCAAACAATCTATAAAAGTTTGTTTACGTGCAACGAAAGTGGCGCCAAGGCCATCGTTGTAAGACGCTAAAAGCACCGAACTTAAATAAGCAAGATGTTCGTGATCGGACTCTTGGAAAATTTTGGCCTTGCTTTCAATAAAGGCAACAATTCCTTCTTGAGCTAGCAGATTTTGTTGATGCAAATAATGAACGGCTGAGTAAAGGGCGTTTGTCAGAACGTCTTTTTCTGCATCATTCGTTGGATGAGGCAAACTCTTGTTATAAGAGGTCGCGCCAAAAGCAATCAGACATTGGGCCATAGGCCCTGCTTTTACCTTGTCGTGTTCCGTCTGCAAATGTTTAGATAATAAATCAAACAGCTGGATATGCGGGCTAATGGCGACACCTTTAACCTGCATGGACGGCGTTTTTTGGTTGCTTTGAATAAAGCTTTGCATATCAAACGTACCCGCAAAGGTAACGGTATTCAAAGAAACAACGGCCCCTATCAGAATCCCCTTTAAAAACATGACACTATCTTTCCTATATTAGATAATTAATCTAAATATAGGGGTGTGATAGCTAACAAATAGTTAAGAACGAGAGATTTTTATTTTGATGGGTAGATTTGTTCTGATTGCTGTTTTAGAACTTGCCAAACTGCATCAACCGTTAAGCCCATCATATAGCAATCTTGCGATTGGTGAGAAAATCCGGGCGTTGATTTTAGTTGATCATAGGTTTGGGGAATACGAATAACTGTGTTGGCCTTTTTCCCTGTCTCGGAAAAATGACCGTTATAGGGTCCATAATTTTCCTCCCGTGATGGTCCAAACAAGCCAATGGTTGGCGTACCAACGGCAGCTGACATGTGCATTAAGCCAGAATCATTGCCTAAAAAAAGCTGACATCGTTGCAGACACGCAGCTGTTTGCCCCAGGTCATAATCGCGATCGATTAAATTGATAAGCTGTGAAGCTGGCAGGCTTTCAACCAATGACTGAACCACCTGACGTTCATGGGGAGCGGCGATCAGAACAATCTTGGCGTTGGGATAGGCTTGACAAAATTGTTGGGCTGTTTGTGTGAACCGTTCAATCGGCCATTGTTTCCCCACCCAATTGGCAGCCGGAGCCATAGCTAGGTGGAAAGTTTCTTCGGTTAATAAAGTTTTGGCAACCTCTAACCGTTGCTGACTAAACCAAAGCGCTGGCGATGTTGTTGGTATCCCCGCTAGGGAAGATATTTGTTCAACTTTATGGCGTTGGTCGTTTTCTTTTTGATGCCATACAGATCGTCGACCACATCGCAGGGCGTAACTAATAACTGACCCGCGCAAATCAATGACCCAATCCCAATGCTGCCCTTTGACTTGTTTCCATAAGGTTAACCAATGCCGGCTGCGTTTTTGTTTAGCAAAAATGATCAGGTTATCCAATAAAGGATAATCCCTAAACAAAGGCGCCGGCAAAGGGTCAACCGCGATTGTAACGCCAGCACTAGGTATGTGGCGTTGAATGTAATCCAAAATTCCTGTTGTCAAAACTGCATCGCCTATACGACTGCAGGTGATAAAGAGAATTTTCTTCATACAATTTGAGCGTTGGCAAAGTCCCAATTAACCAAATGGTCCAAAAAGATGTCAACGTAATCAGCCCGACGATTTTGGTAATCAAGGTAATAAGCATGTTCCCAAACATCACATGTCAAAACGGCTTTTTGGCCATGAATCATGGGTAAGTCAGCATTGCCTGTTTTGATGATTTTCAAATGATCCTTATCAAGCACAAGCCAGGCCCAACCGCTGCCAAATTGTGTGGTGGCGGCTTGCTTAAAGTCTACTTTGAACTTGTCATATCCGCCAAGGTCACGGTCGATCAATTTAGCAATCTCGCCAAACGGCTGCCCTCCGCCTTTGGGCTTTAGGCAATTCCAATAAAAAGTATGGTTCCATACCTGGGCCGCATTATTAAAGATGCCACCGTATTCAGGTTGGGAAGATGCCTGCACAATAATGTCTTCCAACTGTTGCTTAGCAAAAGGAGTGTTGGGGATTAAGTTATTTAAATTTGTTATATATGTTTGGTGATGCTTACCGTGATGAAACGATAAAGTATTAGAAGAAATATAGGGTTCTAAAGCATCAACCGCATAAGGCAAGGGCGGCAAGATATGGGTCATTAAGGGTTCCCCTTATTTGGAAAGTTGACCCAAAAGTAACAGATTTCTTAAGTTCTGTGAACCTACTCTTTTTTTATGGCTGATTTAGAGGAAACTGGAAAAGAGCCAGAAAAAAACTCTGCGGCGGTCATGCTGTCAACTCTGGCTCCTTCAGGGAGATTTCGTCTTATCATGGCAACGTCCTTTGAGTTACCTGCATGAACAAAAACATCAATGGGGTAAGATTTAGCTACATCAAAAACGGCCTGAAAGGCTTTCATCATAACAGATTCTGGATTATTCAAACCGCCCTGCCCAACAAGCGTAAGGTGAAGGGGAAGGCGTCCATGCAGTCCTAAGCTTTTTACAACAGCAAGCTGCGCTACGGCCCTGTATTGAACTGGAACAAGCAGAGCAGAGACTTGATGTTCAAACCCACTAGGCTCTGACACTCCTTCTGCCTGAAAAGAAGGGGCTGCCGTAAAAACTTTTAACAATGGCTCATCCTCGCCACCAAATTCTGGCCGGTCACTCCACTCGGCAAAGATATTTAAGGAACCAATGTTTTCCTGTAGATGTTTAATAAATTCTGGCCTTTGTCCTTCTGGAATAGCAGCGGGTTTCAAATGTCCCCAGCTGTAAGCGTCCGAGGGTAAGTGTGCAAACAAAGGCTGAAGAGAACGCTGTACTTCAGGTTTTCCAAACAGATAGTCTCTTACTAAAAGCAGGGAAAGAAAGTTAAGAGAGGCTCGAGAGCCCTGGGTATCATCATCCAAATATCCGGGAATGGGGGTGCGTTCTGGTTGTTGGGATGTTAGAAAGTTAAACTGGCCAGCCACCTGCAATACACCAAATCTAGAAAAAGGAGAATGTGGTATTTTTTGCACATCAACGCCTTCTACACAGTGAAAAGCCAGCTTCCCAGGAAATTGTAGTCTTCTTAAAAATCTTCCAAATTCTGCCTCTACCTCAATGAGTGAAAAAGGCCTTAGCGGGGATAAAAAATATATCCTGGGCGAACTGTGAAGAAGGGGCTGCCATTTGGTTCTGTTATCCATCTGATAAATATACTCAGAGGACTCTGTAACATATGAACGCCAAGAATCAATATCATAGGGGCGGCGTATATCATTCAATAAGAGGTCAATTGCCTCAACAGCAGGGTGAACCTTTCTATTAAGTAAAAGGCACAGGTCGGAAAAACCAGATGTTGGTAAACGCCCAGCATGGGCACTTTCTCGGTCATCAATTTTTTCATCTGATGATACGGCGACGTTTAATCCTGCCGAAAAAGAAACGCAGACGGACAATAAAGCCCTGACAAATAAATGTTTCACTTTATCTACTCCTTAAAAAGTCTTGCTTTTAGTGCCAGACATTTCGGGCGCGAATAATTATTAAGTATAACAATAACTCAAAAAATAATAACAAAGAGTTAATAAGTAAGAATAAGATAATTTACAGTAATACAAACATTTCCGTCATCATGTGCATTTAAAAAAGCAGACAATCTCTTAAGGCTGTTCTTTGCCACCAGCGGGTTGGAAATCCAGTTGTATTCCTTATCCCCACAGTTTTGAAAATGACAAAGTGTCTTCGGTAAAAAACCTAAAAATCAGGATGTGAAGCAAAGTTTGCGGTTTCTGATGACTTAGGGTTTGTCGGCGCCGCAGGGATGGTAATATCCCCTTTGGTTAAGTGTTCGTTTGACAACCCATGAGGTGAGGTGGCTATAGAAGCATCCTCAGTCGGTTCACGCAAAACATACCCCCGCCCCCAAACAGTTTCAATGTATCCTTCTTCACCCGTAGCATCGGCAATTTTACGCCGCAGCTTACAAATAAACACATCAATTATTTTTAGTTCTGGCTCGTCCATACCGCCATATAAATGATTTAAAAACATTTCTTTGGTAAGGGTTGTTCCCTTTCGAAGCGATAACAACTCAATAATGGAATATTCTTTTCCTGTTAAGTTTAAAGTGTTCCCATCAATATTGGCTGTTCGATGTTGTAAATTAACAGATAGACGTCCCGTATTGATAATCGAGTTGGAATGCCCATGTGAACGGCGGATAATGGCGTGGATGCGCGCAACCAATTCATTTTTGCTGAAAGGTTTTGTTAAATAGTCGTCAGCTCCAAAGCCTAGTCCTTTGACTTTATCTTCAATTTGGCTAAGGCCTGACAAAACTAAAATAGGAGTTTTAACTTGCGAAGCCCTTAGGCGTCGAACAACTTCGAATCCATCCATGTCTGGTAACAGCAAGTCTAGAATGATTAAATCATACTCGTAAAGTTTACCAATTTCTAAGCCATCTTCGCCTAGATCAGTAGTATCACAAATAAAACCTTCTACTTTTAGAAGCAGTTCTAAATTTTTTGCTGTTGCAGAATCATCTTCTATAAGCAAAATACGCATGATGCCCTTGCTGTTTAGTATCACCTATAAAAATGCTAACAAAAAAAAGAGAGATTACCTACAATTTTATTTTTTAAAATTTTAGTAATTATTTAACCTTTTGTTCGTAAAATGTTTTTACGATGAAACATCTCCAAACATCCTTTTTTCAGAGGTAACTACCCAGGTTGGGAAAGAAAAAAGTGTTTAAAGTTTTGTTCAAATCATTCATAAGTTTTGTATGGATAAAAAAGATAAAGAGATAGAAGCCCTCAAAGAAG
>CAIVFQ010000053.1 GCA_903905285.1 uncultured Alphaproteobacteria bacterium | reverse complement strand
AGGCTTATGTTCAGGCAAACATTTCTTACAAATAACCAAAGCTTTTTCGAAACACTCCTTCTCTTTGTTGTGGTTCCCTAGCTTGCCAAAAATATTCCCCAAATGCCCCAAAAGCCAGGCATTGTAATGGTTGTTTTCAAGAAGGCAATTTTTATAGATTAGAAGTGCTTTTTCAAGAAACTCTTTTGCCTTTTCATAATGACCTATCTCACGATACAAAATGCCCAAATTACCAACAAGAGATGCTATCGTGGAGCTTTTAGCAGGAAGGTATTCTTCGCAAATTGCCAATGATCTTTCAAGCAATTCTATTGCTTTCTCGTAACGCCCTATATCCCTATAAAGCTTTCCTAAATGTAACGAAACCGCAGAAAACTTGATGTAGTTTTTGGGGATTTTTTCTTTACAAATCAGCAACGCTTCTTCAAATAAACTTTCGGCTTTTTTATAATCGCTTAAATTTCTGTGAATATCCCCTAATTGTACCAACGCCCAAACCACTTTTGGATAGTCTTCGGAAAAATGTTTTCTATAGACCGCCAAGGCTTCCTCAAGGCAATCTTTGGCTTTTTCATAACGACCAATGAATCTGTAAACACGACCCAAGGAAACCAAAGTTGAGGCAATTTTCAAAGGCTTGTCAGGGCAATGCTTTTTATAAATTGATAGGCTTTGTTCAAGAAATTCTTCTGGTTTTTCATGGTCGCCAAGATCTGCGTGACCTTCGCCTAGGTCGACAAGAACTTCGGCAATACCAGCGTAATTTTCAGGGTAATGTTGTTTCAAGTTATTATAACTTTGAGTAAGAAAATCCTGCGCCTTCAAGTAATTGCCAAGATAAGAATAAAGCCCCCCTAATTCGCCTTGAATGACGCCAATACTCGCGCCTGTTAATAGCTGACTGTGACTTAAAAACTTTTTAAGATGGCTTATTAGTAACCTGACCTTGGGGATATCATCTTTCGCTAGGGCTTCATCGGCATACTTTGCGAGCGCATTCGAAATATTTAACAGTAGCTGTGAATTTTTTTCTAAATCCCCCCCTTCATTAAATAATCTAAAATGCTCTCCTGCGTATTTCGATGGATCGATAACGTTGAAATTGAGGAAAAGACATCAGGCTGCGTTGTAATCAATGAATGTTTTTTTAGATGATGGATGAAATTATCAATAACTGCGCTATTTTTATAACCTTCCAATAAATCTCTTGGAATGTTTTGCGAATCAAGCAGACTAATTAGCAACAAAAGCTCAGCAAAATCCTTATGCGTCTCGATCAGTTTTTTTAAGGATAACGTGATAATATCACGGCGTGTTTTTGTATAGTCGCCAACTTCTTTTAAAATGGCCTCCTGTGTGGTTGTAAAATCTTTGTGATGTTCTTTTAAACAATTAAGATACTTTTCATAAGGCAGATTCGTTGTCTTTAGATAATAGGCCGTTACGGACACATCCAACGGAAAGGGCGGAATGTGTGTTAAGAATTTTTCAGCGGCATTCTTTTGCTCGTCTGTCAATTTAAGGGAGGCACCATCCTTCATAATTTTCATGAAAAGATGAAGTTTTTCTGCCGGCTCTAATTCTCCAATATGAATGGCTGAATTAATGTGAACATTGTTTTGTAAATTGCCGTCTCTGGTTGTGACAATAATCCTTCCATTTCCCCAACTGGTGGGGTCGCAGGGAAACCATTTTTGGATGGTTGTAAAATTTTCTACGTTGTCATAAATAAGAAACCAATTATCAAGGGACTTCAGTTTATCTTTCACAAAGAAAAGAATTCTTTCCTCTCTCTTGGCGGAATTTTTGATATCTTGGGCTTCTTCTAAAGCATTTTTATCTTCTTCTGTCTTGCAAAGCGTTTGCGCAAGGGCTTCAAAAGAACCTATAAGGCTTCCTTTTGTTTCTGCATTAATTTCCCAAACAAGGTTTACTTTCTTTTGTTTAGCATAACGTCTTGCAAGGGTGGTTTTCCCGGCTCCACCTATGCCCACTAAAGCAATTGTTTGAATGCCTTCTTTTCCCTTTAGCTTATCGTCTATTTGGGACAATAGCTCAGAACGACTTAAAAGAACAGATTCAACAGGAATTAATAAATCAGCTTTTACGTCTTGAGCAACCAAAGATTTCATCACTTTTTGTGATTTATCAATAATAAAGAAAAGCAGTGTAATGCCAAGAATCGCAATAATTAACGAGGGGACTTTTTTTGCTTTAAGGATATCTTTCCAGGTGGAATTCAAAGACTTTGATTTTGTTACCACAAGGTTTTTAGGCCACTCTTGTTGAACCTCTTCACTGATCGGCTTTGCCTGAAAATCTAAAAGCTCCCTATCAAACTTTCTATCCCATAAAATCCTTTTTACAGTTTCTAAAAACAATTCATGGTAGTTCTCAGCCGTTTTTTGAAGGCTGCATTTTTCTAATTCTTGCGGAAGCTTTAGGGAAACCTTATCTAATAACAGAAACGTAAAAAGGTTCTGATTTTGTAAAGCTTTGTTCCTTAGTTGATTGAAAGGATTTTTATTTTCTTCTTCATGTGACACCAAGTAAACGACGTGCTCTTGCAATTCATCGGTTATTACACTTTCTTCGTAAGCATTATGAACGATTGTCTTAATGCCACAAAGTTTAAGATGATTAACAAAGTCATAAACAAAATTTTCATGATTTTTACTTTTAGAAGAGCTGTAAATAATGTGGCACGTTTTGGAACCAACAAAGGCAGATATAGACCCAAGCCTTTTGCCGAAGTCAAATTGAGCAAGCAAACTTTGATAGTGCTTTCTTAGCAAAAAAGAGTGATTGGATTTTTCTATAAAATCGACAATACCTTCCCGCGAGTTACAGCTTATTTTTCGCATGATATTTAAAACATGCGTCTCGCATGTTCGTGGAGAAATCGACAAAAGCGACGCCATCTTGCTACTGCCCCGCATATGCACAATACACGCGATAATATCGAATTCCCGATTCGTAAACTTTATCCCTTTAATGACGATTGGCAATTTACCAATCTCAGGATTGGTTCGCAAATCTGTGGTGCTGTTTTGCATGATAACGAGACCCTTAATACCTAGCTGATTTTTGGGAGTGTTATGACTGTATTTGTAACACAGACTCTGTCAGAACAATCCCGTTTCTATAAGTAGAAAAACATACGTAATTTCTACTTAAGAATCCTACTTAGCGTTTTTTTGCGGATAGAACGCTCTGATTTTCTCCTCTATCTTAATCCTTACGATACAACATATAGTCAAACGAAACTTTGTCAGAATGTAAAATTTATATCAATTTTTAATGTAGAGAAAGTGCCATGTTTACAATCACCTCCGGAAATCTCCCAATTTACTCAGAAGCCGCGTTACCCTTTGTTTCATTAATCCCTTAAGCAAGATTCCTTCTCCGTCGTCGTTAAATAGATGGCGGAGAATGATAAGCTAAACAGCGAATTGACTGACGGCAAGGCGAAGCTGTTCCATTCCGCGCTTGTCTTCAGAGCTGGTCATAATAACCTCAGGATAAGCGGCTGTGTAAGCCTTAATTTGTTCTTGGGTCTGTTCATGCACCGCTGCAGCTTGCTTCAGAGGAATCTTATCTGCTTTCGTTAGAACAACCTGATACGACGCCGCTAGCTCGTCTAGCAAGCTCATCATCCCACGGTCGTTTGGTTTTAACCCATGACGACTGTCGATTAAAAGATATACCCGCCTCAAAGCCATACGGTTTTCCAGATAATGACAAATAAGCTGCGTCCAATTAACGACCAATTGCTTGGGTGCCTGAGCATAGCCATAGCCCGGCATATCAACCAGAATCAACTGGTTGTTAAGGCTAAAGAAATTCAAGTGCTGGGTGCGTCCCGGGGTGTTAGAGGTGCGGGCCAGGCGATGCCGATTGGTCAGACCATTAATCAGGGTTGACTTCCCAACGTTTGATCTCCCAATAAATCCTACCTCTGGCAAGTCGAAAAGAGGCATATCGCCTGCATTTTCAACGCCCCTAAGAAACTGACATTCCTGTTTGAATAGCCAGTTTGCTTGCTCAAGACTTTTTGTATTCATCATAACTTAGTTTTTGATGGTTTGCGCTTAGGCGGAATAATCTCCACCAAAGATTGTTTTTCAGCTCGCCGCGTAATCAACACTTGCTGGGAAATTGTTAACATATTGCTCCAGGCCCAATAAATAACCAACCCAGCAGGGAACGAGGCAAACAAGTATGTGAACATAACCGGCATAATCAGCATCATCTTTGCCTGAACAGGGTCAGCAGGCTGTGGGCTGAGGCGTTGTTGCAAGATCATTGTAATCCCCATCAACAAGGGCCACAAACCAATCATAAGGACTGAGGGAGGTGTCCAAGGGATGAGACCGAATAAATTGAATACCGACGTAGGGTCAGGGGACGATAGGTCGTGAATCCATCCATAAAACGGCGCATGCCGCATTTCGATGGTAACAAAAAACACTTTATACAAACAAAAGAAGATAGGCGCCTGAATCAACATCGGCAAACATCCGGATACAGGGTTCACTTTTTCCCGACGATAAAAATCCATCAGTTCCTGGTTCATACGTGCTTTATCGTGCGCATAGCGCTGCTTGATAAGTTCCATCTTTGGTCCCAAAATCTTCATGCGGGCCATTGATTTGAAAGATTTGTTTGCCAAAGGGAAAAATAAGATTTTAACCAGAACTGTTAATAGCAAAATGGCTAGGCCTAAGTTTCCTAACAATTGGTGGAAAAATTCTAAAATATAGAACAAAGGCTTGGTTAAGAAATAAAACCAACCAAAATCAACGGCCAGGTCGAAACGGTTAAACCCAAGCTTTTCTTCATACCCATCAAGCAAACTTAGAACTTTGGCGCCCGTGAATGCGTATTGTGTTTGTTCTAAGGTTTGTCCTGGCTTCAGCGTTTGTCCGTCGTATTCAATATGACAACGGAAGATACCACCCTTTTCTTGGCCGCTAAATGTTGTGTGAGCTGCCGTCTTCTGATTGGGGATTAAAGCCACCAACCAATATTTATCGGTAAATCCTAACCACCCACCGGTGGTGGTTTGTTGAATAGCATTTTCCTTGAACAGCTTGTCATAATCAACTTCGTTCAAACGGCCGTTGATGACACCAATGGCACCTTCATGCAGAATGTAATAACCGCTGGTTGTAGGTTTGCCTATGCGCGTGACCTGACTGTAAGCTTTTAGTTGAATATCGGCCTGGGCGTCACTGGTTACCCGGTCTGTCACTGTGAATAAATAGTTTTCATCAACATTGATTGTGCGTTCAAATTTTAACCCTTCGCCATTTTTCCATGTCAGGGTAACAGGTTGGGTCGGTGTTAATTCAGCTTGCGGGCCTTGAATAGTCCAAATACTTTTAGAGTCAGGAAACTTAGCCGTTCCCAACCAGCCAAACTCGACGAAATAAGCATCTTTGGATTGCTCAGGACTTAAAAGAATAATCTCTGGGCTTTTCGGGTCGGCCGTTTCACGGTACAGCTTCAGACTTAAATCGTCCAGACGCGCGCCCACCAAATTGATAGACCCCGTCACCTTAGGTGTTTTAACGGGAACCCTTTTATGTAGGGCTAAAGATTGCTCACGCGTTAGGGGTTGGGCTGGCACCAAAACCTCTGCGTTGGACTGTGCAGGTAGGGGCACAGGCGCTGCTGTTATTGATTCCTTAATAATAACGGGCGCGGGTTTAGGCTTGGATCCTTCATAAAAATACTGAAACCCAAACAAAATGCTTAATGACAAACCAATGGCAACAATAAGGTTTTTATTCTCTGACATATCTTTCCTTTAAGGATAGGCTTTGCTAAAATTTAGCGTGTAAGGTTTTTGATGCTTGAGTCGGTTGATTGACAGCTTTCTCAGGAATAGGATCGTATCCCCAAGGAGTGCCTATGTGCTTGGAAAACTTTTCATAAGGGTGGCAACGCAATAACCGTTTAGCAGTCAACCATAGGCCTTTTGTAATACCATGGCATTCAATAGCGTGAATAGCATACCGCGAGCATGTGGGTTCAAAACGACACCGTGGAGATAGAAAAGGTGAAATTGCCCAACGGTAGACGTGAATTAAGCTAACAAGAAAGCGTGACATTCGTCTTTTCCTCTTGTGGTTTAAAAACCAAGGTTTGAGGTTGCGATTGTAATAAACACCACCGAACCCCTTTTGTAAAATCTTTAAGAAGGTGGGAAAAATCAGCGCCGACAGTTGCAGGAACGGCAATAAAAACGAATTCAAAGCCAGCTCCCTGTGACACGCCAGTCGTTTCAAAAACTTTTTTCCCTAAATATAGGTCTGCCATCGCCCTTAGTCGTCTTTTGGCGCGATTGCGCTTGACTGCGTTTCCCACCCGACGACTGGCTGTAAAGCCGACCCTTAAGCGGTCATCTTGGTCTGGCAGGTCAAGCATTGGGTTGCATTGAATCAGCATGGTTGACGTTTTTGCTACTGTTTTCGTTTTTGCAACCCGTAAAAAATCGGCGCGCTTCTTAAGACGGGTTAAGGGCATGGTCTTTAAAGCCTATTAAGCGGACAATTTCTTCCGGCCTTTAGCCCGACGAGCAGCAATAATACGTCTTCCGCCCACTGTAGCCATACGAGCACGAAACCCATGACGACGCTTTCTAACCAATTGACTGGGTTGGTATGTTCTTTTCACGGTTACGATCCTTTAATTATAGTCTTCGAATATTTTCCCAAACCCTATCACGCTTAATGCCCATTCGCAAATAAAAATGACAATAAAAATGATGGTCTGAACACAGCAGCTATGATAGGAATTTTAAATCTGTATTCATGCAATCTAGTTACTGTTTATGAAAATTTGGAATGTTGACGCTTTCACGGCAAAGGCTTTTCAAGGAAACCCAGCTGGCGTCTGCCTTGTCGACCATTTCCCTGAAACCCAATTGATGCAAACGATCGCAGCTGAGATGAATTGGTCTCAAACCGCTTTTGTAACCCAAAAAGCGGACCACCATTTTCACATTCGTTGGTTTTCACCCCGAGATGAAGCGCCCCTTTGTGGGCACGCCACACTGGCCGCAGCGCATATTTTATGGCAAGAAAAACGAACAGAATCGCAGATTTTGACTTTTGATTCTTTGGGTGGCCCCTTAAAAGCCAAGAAAAAAGAGGGTGGGTGGATCTATTTAAATTTTCCGGCGCGTCCTATTGCCCCTTGTGCTTTGCCAGATATGCTTCAACAAGCGTTGCATGGCATTACAGTTCAATCTGTTTATAAAGATGACACGTTATATCTGGTTGTTCTGCGTGACGTAAAAGACGTTGTAAATTTAAATCCCAATTTATCTTTGATAGAACAAATAGACTGTCGGGCTGTGGTCGTCACAGCTTTGGGTGAATCGTCTTACGACTTTGTATCCCGTTACTTTGCGCCGAAAGTTGGTATTCCAGAGGACCCAGTTTGCGGGTCAGCCCATTGTCGATTGATTCCGTTCTGGTCAAAAATTTTAGAGAAAAATGATTTGCTTGCTTATCAAGCCTCAGCCCGTGGTGGCGTACTAAAGGTTCGTTTAATGGATGATCGGGTTCTGATTGGGGGGCAGGCTGTGACGGTTTCTGAAGGAGATTTAAGAATATGATTAAGGCCTTTATACAACAATTACGGTCTGTTTGTTTTGATATAGCGCTTTATGGTTTTAGCATCATCTATCTGTTGTTTTGTCTGCCCTTTCTTTTAATAAATCCAAGACGTTTTGGGATCAAGATTCTAAAGGGGCAGATGCACTTACTTTCTTTCCTTATAAGGCATGTTGTTGGATTAACGCATCAGGTGAAGGGGATGGAACATCTGCAGAATGCTTTAAAACTGGGTCCGTGCCTTGTGGCCTGCAAACACCAATCGGCCTGGGAAACCATCGTTTTGGGAATTTTTTTTGATTCATTCACAATTGTTTTAAAAAAAGAACTGGGGAAGCTTCCGTTATTTGGATTTTACCTAAAAAAATCAAATATGATCTTTATCGACCGTCAATCAGGCAGACAAAGCATCAAGTCGATGTTGATTCAATCCCGTCAGGCTATTCAACAAAATCAATCTATTTTAATTTTCCCAGAAGGAACGCGCACCCAACCAGGGGGGGCATCAACTTATCAACCAGGTGTAGGGTTGCTTTATGGTGATTTAAATATCCCTGTTTTGCCTGTCGCCCTTAATTCGGGGTTGTTTTGGGGACGTCGGTCTTGGGTCAAAAAACCAGGAAAAGTCACCATAGAGTTTTTGCCCCTTATAGAACCTGGTTTAAACCGGCAAGACTTTATGAACCGCCTGGAGCATGATATTGAATCAGCCTGTGAAAAGTTGATTCACGTTTAGCCTAACCAGCCTTTGTCATCATCTGCCGCTGATTGCGTTATAGAAATGGAAATAAAAATCACGCAGGCGCAGTATCTGTGCATGTTTGTCACCAGCAAGTGCGCGGGCGTTAAGATAGGCACGCCCTTCCTTACCATAATACAATCCAAGTCCGATACCATAACATGCCTCCTCATTGAGCATCTGTTGTGCCCCAACACTCACCGCCGGACCAGCCTGCTGAAGACTCTGCAAGGCCTCGGCATACCGCCCAGCTGCAAACAGCAGATAACCCCGAAGGGCATGGGCAAATTGGGGGGTATAGGT
>CAIVFQ010000052.1 GCA_903905285.1 uncultured Alphaproteobacteria bacterium | reverse complement strand
AACTACATCGACAATCATACAGATGCTCACAAAACAGATAATTTGCATAACTTATCTTTAGATTGACCGCGACTTCCAGTCTAGATAGCAACCTGCCAGCTTCAGCTGGCTGTCATTGAGTCAAGATATTTTTCATTCATGGCGTGGAAATGGGCCTAATGCCTCTGAACTGCTAGGTATTAAAGGCACGATTCCCTTTGCGTCTTTATCTTTCCTTTCTTCTGCCGAGAAAGATCTCATTGAAAAATTGGATCAATCTTTAAAAGCATTGTCTCCGTCAACTGATCACCCGGTTCGCATTACTCTAACAGGGGCTACTTTCGGCGGCACCTTAGCAGCGCTTGCAGCCCCTCTCATTCAAAAACACCTTAAAGAAAAGAGAAAATGTTTCTATTAGAACCATGACTTTTGGTGCTGCTAATTTTGGAGACGCCGCGTTCAAAGCAGAATATGATGGCTTATTCCCACTTTTGGACATTAAAATGCAAGACCCGGCCTTATCTGCCATCTCCATTATATCCGCCTCCCTTGCAAAAACGGAGAATTTGGGAAGGAGAACTATCAAACTAAAGCCGGGTGACTCAACAACTAGCCTTAGCAACATGTTCGGAGAATACTGGAACAATTTGAAACTTTATTTTTTCCCAAAACCACCTAGTAGTCCTTTAGTATTCGATCAACGAACATTGCGGTTGGACGTGGTCTGTGTAGAAGATTTTTGTACCAGAGCTTCAGAAATTTATACTGCCTTGAAGGGTAAGGTAGGCTAGGTTCTCAACCTAATAGATGCTATTTCTGGACCCCCGTTTTCACGGGGGTGATATCCTGCCTATTAATATGGTCTTCTCCCATTTACCCTGGCCTATCCCCTACGCGGCGGGCGCAGGGTGATGGGGTGTGTTGGCAGGATGCTCAGGAATAATTTCCTTCTTTTGGTTAGGATTAGATCCCTCTTTCCCAAAAGGCATTGCCTTTTCCTTAGAGGACTCTGACCGTGGCACTGACGATTTGGCTGAATCATTGCCCTTATTTTCTTTTCCTTTATTCTCTGTTTCCTCATCAATCTTTAAAGAAACATACCTTGGTTCGTTATTGCGCATAACAAGCAACAAAATGTTTTTGCGTTTTGTTTTCTTGGCGGCCTCTATACAGTTACTAAAGTCTTTTGGCTGATTCATTTCTTCTCTCTTGGCTTCAATATTCGCCTCAACAATGATATCACCTTTCATCAGCCCCACATCAAGAGCAGGACTGTTATTATCAATTTTGACAATAAAGACGCCTTTTATCGGACCACTTTGCGCGTAACGCTGTTTAATTTCTTGAGGGATAGTGGTTACTTTAATGCCCAATGCTTCAGCCGTCTGAGTGTCTTTTGCCTCAAAATTCTTTTCGGATCCTTCGATTTTACCTTTTTGCAAGGCATCTTCAAATTCATCCACGACAACGTCTAAAAGTACTTCTTTCCCTTTGCGCCAAACTTTAAGCGGGCACTTCTTTCCAATGGTTGTTTCACCAACCAATCGTGACAAACGATTCGATTCATTAATAACTTTTCCGTCAAATTCTAAAACCACATCGCCACTTTGAACGCCTGCTTTATGGGCTGGGCCATCAGGGGTAACACTGCCAACAATGGCTCCTTGAGATTTCAACCCTAAGCTTTCAGCCATATCTTCGGTAAGATTTTGAATCCGAACACCCAACCAACCGCGTTTCGTGCGACCATGTTCCATCAACTGTTCAACCGTTTTTTGCGCGATATCAGACGGTATAGCAAAGCCAATACCCACATTTCCCCCAGTGGGCGAGAAAATTGCCGAGTTGATACCAATAACTTTACCACCAGTGTCTAATAAACAACCGCCAGAGTTCCCCATGTTGATTTGGGCACTGTGCTGAATGAAGGAATCAACATAACTATTGCGGCTAGGGGTCATTAGATCGCGACTAATATTTGAGATAATACCGTTTGTGACGGTACTGCCCAAACCAAACGGGTTACCAATTGCCAATACCCATTCTCCAACCCTAACTTTACGCGAATCACCCCATTCAAGGGTTGGCAATTTGCGTTTCCCTTCAGGCAAGCTGTCAGTCTTAACCTTTAAAATGGCAATGTCCGTTCGTTCATCAGAGGCGTGCAGGGTTGCTTCTAATTCTGTTT
>CAIVFQ010000051.1 GCA_903905285.1 uncultured Alphaproteobacteria bacterium | reverse complement strand
CCCGAGGAGCCGAAGTCTTTTGCCTAATTCGAGGCTTTCTCTCAACGAGACGCAAACAGGGGTTTAATATCTTTCATGCCATCCTAAATACTCAGTTCTGCCCCCAATAAACCTGGGTAGTTACCAGATATGTTCATCTGCGAGGAATATGGTTATCTTTGCGCTTGCAAAATTGAGGCATTTTGTTAATCTGGAACAACTCTGATGGGGCATAGCCAAGCGGTAAGGCAGCGGTTTTTGGTACCGCCATCCTAGGTTCGAATCCTAGTGCCCCAGCCATCCTTTCTTGTTAAACGAAAGCCACAGGTTTATGCGGTTATCCCAGTACTTTCTGCCGACTTTAAAAGAAACACCTTCTGAGGCCCAAATCGTCTCGCATCGGTTGATGTTAAGGGCGGGCATGATTAACCAAACGACAGCAGGAATTTATACCTGGCTGCCTTTGGGGTTAAAAGTTTTACAAAAAATAGAAAATATTGTTGCCGAAGAACAAGACCGAATTGGTTGCCACCGTGTTCTCATGCCAACGATCCAACCCGCCAGTTTGTGGCAGGAAAGCGGTCGTTATGAAGCCTATGGCAAAGAGATGTTGCGTTTTAAAGATCGTCACGATCGTGACATGCTTTACAGCCCGACCAATGAAGAGGTCATTACCGACATTGTTCGCCAATACGTTAAAAGTTATCGTGCCTTGCCCCAAATTCTGTACCAAATTGGTTGGAAATTTCGCGATGAAATCAGACCCCGTTTTGGTGTAATGCGCGGGCGCGAATTCTTGATGAAAGACGGCTATTCCTTTGACATTGATTATGAAGGCGCCAAGGCATCTTACGAGAAAATATTCCAAAGCTATTTAACAACATTTCGGCGATTGGGTCTGACAGCGATTCCTGTTCAGGCTGATTCAGGGGCCATTGGCGGCACCTTAAGCCACGAATTCCAAATTGTCGCCCCCACGGGTGAAAGCACCATTTATTATGATGCTGAGTATGATCAGCTAAGCAATGAAGATATGACGTTGGATCGTTTACGAAATTTGTATGCAGCTGCTGATGAAAAGCATGATCCGTTTCAATGTCCTATTCCCCTTGAGCGGTTAAAGACAGCCCGTGGTATTGAGGTTGGGCATATCTTTTATTTCGGCACAAAATATTCGAAAGCTATGAATCTAACGGTTCAAGGTCCTAAGGGTGAGCTTATCGTTCCCGAAATGGGGTCGTACGGTATTGGTGTTTCGCGTTTGGTGGGTGCCATCATTGAAGCCAGTCACGATGACAACGGCATTATTTGGCCCGATTCAGTAACCCCGTTTCATGTGGGGCTTATCAGCGCGAAAGCTGATGATGAGAAAACAGAAGCAGCAGCAACCGCTTTATACCAACAGCTGTCTGTACGGGGATTTGATGTTTTGTATGACGACCGATCAGAACGAATGGGCGTTAAGTTTGCTGATATGGATTTGATCGGTTTGCCCTGGCAAATTGTGGTTGGCAATAAAACCGTTGAGAACAATACCGTCGAATTAAAAAACCGCAGAACTGGTGAACGCCAAGATTTGTCTCTTGAAGCGTGTTTGAATTATTTGCAACAGAATATAAACGTGTGAATGGATGATCTTTTCCCTTTTTGAAAGATCAATTGCCTATCGGTACCTGCGCTCTGCCCGTCAAGAAGGGTTTGTTTCTGTCATTGCCGGGTTTTCCTTTGTCGGCATTGCGTTGGGTGTTGCCACCTTAATTATCGTTATGTCCGTGATGAATGGCTTTCGCCAAGAATTGTTTGATCGTATTACCGGCATGCGGGGACATTTGTTGGTACAGGGTATTGATAAACCCATTACAAACTATCAACAAGCAACACAGATGATTTCGAAAATCCCAGGGGTTCAAAGCGCGTACCCTTTGATCGATCGTCAAGCCATTGTGATGTTTCACTCGCAAGCTCGTGGTATGTCTGTTCAGGCATTAACGCAAGCTGACCTTGAGAGAAAAACGCTGGTTTCAAAAAATATTAAATATGGGATGCTGGCCGGATTTGAGGGTGACAAAGTTCTGGTCGGCATTCGTTTGGCAGAACAGTTGCACCTTAAGGTGGGAGATCGGTTGTTGGTGATGGTGCCAGAGGGCACAACGACAGCTTTTGGTACCTTGCCTAAGCAAAAATCCTTTCAGGTGCATGGCATCTTTGAGGTTGGCATGAATGACTATGACAAAAATATTATGTTTATGCCCCTGGCAACAGCCCAGAACTTATTTAAACTTGCCGATCAAGTCAGTCATATTGAAATTTTTATCTCTCACCCTGAAACGGCGCCTTATCTTGCCCAAAGTTTAAACCAGGCCTTAGATCAAACTTGGCCTGGCCTTTTGCAGGCTGTTGATTGGCAACACAGCGATGCACAAATTTTTCATGCGGTGCAGGTTGAACGAAATGTGATGTTCCTTATTCTGACCCTTATTATTGTGATTGCTGCTTTTAATATTATTTCCAGTTTGATCATGTTGGTAAAAGACAAAACCCGTGACATTGCTATTTTAAGGACTATGGGTGCTAGTCGTGGTTCGTTAATGCGCATTTTCCTGTTAACAGGATCAACGATTGGGGCGGTTGGTACATTGGTTGGTGTTCTGCTGGGATTAGGATTTGCCCTTAATATTGAGAAAATCAGACAAGTTCTGCAAAGTTTAATCGGTACTGAATTGTTCAGCGCAGAAATTTATTTCCTATCGCAGCTGCCGGCCAAGGTAAACCCGACCGAAGTTGTTTATATTGTGTTGATGGCCTTGGTCTTGTCATTCTTGGCCACGGTTTACCCTGCCTGGCGCGCCGCGCGTCTTGACCCAGTTGAGGGTTTAAGGGTCTAACGTTCGGAGACTTTTAACTAAAGATAGCATCATTAAATTTTAGGGTTTTATTGACGTGGACGGCGGCGAAGATGGCGATTGTGATATCGACCATTTGAAGGGACCTTGATACCGTTACTGTTCTTCGACGGAATCTTGCGAACCAAT
>CAIVFQ010000050.1 GCA_903905285.1 uncultured Alphaproteobacteria bacterium | reverse complement strand
TTTCTCTCAACGAGACGCAAACAGGGGTTTAATATCTTTCATGCCATCCTAAATCCTCAGTTCTGCCCACAATAAACCTGGGTAGTTACAAGATTTCTTTCCAAACTCTTCTCTAAAGGCACCCCGTGGAGATCTACAATCCACCTACTGCCTTTTACTTACGGCGCCAGCAAACTATAAAATATGCAGAGAAATATGATGGAAGGATTTTATTAAAGAGTTTCTCACTTTTTATAAGAAGACCGGAATAAAGATTTTTGAGAAATTTTGGCATACGAAAAATAGCACTATTCAAGACAAGAAAATAGGCAGGCCCGCCCCGATAAGCAACCTCAACTTCTTCAAATAAATGTGGTGTCATTTTTTTTAGCTCTGGATACGATAAGGCGTGCTCAGTTAAATCATCAAAAAATGCCGTATCTTTTTTGTACCATTTTTTCCTTATCTTCTCTAAAAAGTAATCTGCATTAGGTTCCATAAACATAAGCATCCCATCCTTTTTTAAGAGCTTTGCTATGTTCTGCAATGTTTTTTCCAGGTCTGATACACAGTGATGCAGCCCCCCTACTATGATAGCGACATCAAACTGTTCTTCAATTATTATGTCTTGGGTTAAATCCATCTGGTAGGATTGGAAACCCGTTGTTTTTTCATAGTCCACGCATGCCTTGTCGGAAATATCAAATCCCGTAGGTATAGCCCCTGGATAAACCTTCAAAAATTCAACCGTATTATCTCCGGCTCCCGAAGCTAAATCGGCAACTTTACAACCGTTAAGATCGCGTTGTTTCAGGAAAAAATCGTATATATACTTTCTTCTATATTCCATGGAATATTTATCATAATAGTGAGCTTTATAAATCTCATGAATTTTTTCATAGAGCTCTTTTTGTCTCTCGCTAATATTCTCACTCATAAAGATAACAGTCCTTAATAAATCTACGAATTTACGTCACAAGGTTTGATAAAATGACATGGGCATTCTGCTCTATTCATGAAAATGGCACAAGCCATTGTATGAGTTTTTTAACGCAAAACTTGTTGCAATTTTTCAACTATGCTATTTTTTTAGCCAACTAGATTATTAAGAAACCAAGCTTATGTTTATTGTTGCCGCTCTATACAAATTCACCAAACTGTCTGACTATCAACAGCTTCAGCCTGTATTAAAAGATTTTTGCCAAAGCCACGATATTAAAGGAAGTCTTTTATTGGCAGAAGAGGGTATTAACGGCACAGTTTCCGGCACCAGGCAAGCCATTGACGAGTTAAAGGCTTGGTTTGAAAATGATTCCCGATTCCACGCGTTGGAATATAAGGAATCCATGTCTGAGAAGTGCCCCTTTTATCGCTTAAAAATCAAATTAAAAAAGGAAATTGTGACCCTTGGCGTTCCTGGAACTGACCCAACAATTCGGGCAGGAACATACATTGAGCCCGAGGATTGGAACCAACTGATTCAAGACCCCGAGGTTGTTCTGATTGATACTCGTAATGATTACGAAGTCCGCATTGGAACTTTCAAAGGTGCCATGGATCCAAACACGACTTGTTTCACCCAATTTCCCGAAGTTATTAGCAAAGAATTCGACCCAAAAAAACATAAAAAAGTCGCCATGTTTTGCACAGGCGGCATTCGTTGTGAAAAAGCATCTTCTTATATGTTGGCACAAGGGTTCGAAAACGTTTACCACCTTAAAGGCGGCATTCTTAGATATTTGGAAACAATTCCAACCGAAAAAAGTTTATGGGAAGGTGACTGCTTTGTTTTTGATCAACGCGTCACTGTTGATCATTCCCTAAACAGGGGCGATTATTCCCTTTGTTATGGATGTCGCATGCCCCTGACGCAGGAAGACCTGATGTCAGAGGATTACGAGACGGGCGTTTCCTGCCCCCATTGTGTTGAGAAAGTAAGCGATCGTAAAAAGGGAACCCTTCGTGAACGCCAAAAACAAATCGCTCTAGCCGCCGATAAAGGCCAAAAACATATTGGTATATCAAGGTTTCCTTGATCATTTCCTAACATCAATATTGACTTCACCAAAACAGCACGCTGATATGCGTAATTTCTTTGTCTTGTTTCTGCAAAAAAAAATCTGTCAGAAATTTTCATTCTGCATGAATGTGTTAGGATCATTTTGTGCTAAAATATACTTAAATTTTTACAAACTTTTTTCATTTCTGTGTTTTATTCACTCATTCTGTTTGTCTATTTTTGCGCCTATTCATGCTTTGCGTCTTCTGCCACTCCAGATCAAAAAAAACAGATTACAACAACTCCCCCCATACCTTCAAAACACATCTGGACCATCTGCCTTTTAAAAGATTTCCCCGTTTCAAGAGATACCAAGCAGGTTGAAGAAATCCAAAAGAACGAAGAAACAGGAGAGGACGAAGAAACTAAAAGGGACGTCAAGTTTTACAACCATTCTTATGAAGCAGACCTGCAATATGGATATGAACATTTTGGCGCTTCTTTTAGCGTATATGGTTATCGGTATCAACACACCTGGGATCCTGATTTTTCCTTCGCGTTTGGATACTATAACTCAGACCCTGGAGGCATCTCTTGTGATTATAGAAGCGAGGGATCTAACCACTTTAGACCAAAAAGTGGCGAAAAATTTATTGATTCAGACTCAGGAACCATATACCTCAGCTACAATGTACCAATTTTAGATTCCATTCAAAATGCCTTAAAATTTAAAGCTGACAAGCCTCTTGGTTTTTCGGTCGGCGGCTCCGTTATGAGAGCATACATTGATGAAATATCGAACACAAAAAAGAACTTTAAACGACAAATCAGTTTGGGTGTTTCTTACCAAATTACTCCCTCTTTAAGTTTTAGCACTGAGTTTGAGATATTCTTAAAGAATTCCAAGCAATCTTCAGATTCTGATTTTACTTACCAACTTTCTTATAGTGTCCCCCTGCCCCGCGGTCAATTAAAGATAAACTATGAAAATTATGGATCAACACGATATCCTTGGAATCCAAAATCTGGTGAAACACTACTTGCCCTTGATCAAGGAAGTATTAAGATTTCTTGGTCATGCAAAACAAGTGAGCTTTTTTAAAGGAACCAACACATATTAGAATTCCTTGTGTATCTAGCTTAACTGCTTTCTACACCAGTTTCATTTTAACTACTGTGTTGGTAGTACTATGTCCTTCTTGAAGGTCAACCAACAAGACATGGCCACCCCGTGCCTGCACAAGATCAGCACCCACGACACGGTCAACTGTATAATCAGCCCCTTTCACCAGAACATCGGGCTGTAAGGCTTTAATCAGTTCAAACGGAGTGTCTTCATCAAACAAAATAACCGCATCAACCATGCTAAGGGCGGCCAGCACCATCGCCCGTGTTTGTTGATTTTGTATCGGCCTCTGATCACCCTTTAATCGTTTAATGGAATCATCCGTATTAAGCCCTAAGACAAGTTTATCGCATGCCTGCGCCGATTGACGCAAAATATGCAAATGCCCTAAATGCAGCAAATCAAAACAGCCATTGGTAAAACCTATCTTTAACCCTTGATAGCGCCAGCGTTTTAATAAATCTTGTGCTTGATGCCTATCGACAATCTTTTGCGTGTAACTGCCACCATGGTGTTGACTTAGGCTGTCTTCAAGCTCTTCAGAACTTACAGTGGCCGTGCCAACCTTACCCACGGCAATACCGGCAGCCTCATTCGCCAGGTAACAACTTTCCTTTAAGGAATAACCACTGGCAAGCCCCAACGCCACTGTGGCAACGACAGTATCACCTGCACCAGACACATCATAAACTTCACGGGTTTGGGCTGGGAAAAAGTGGGGTGAATTGTCTTTTTCGACAAGGGTCATCCCTTGCGATCCTTGCGTCACTAAGACAGAATCAATATTTAGATCATGTTGCAAACGTTGACTTTCGCACAAAATCTCTGCCTCAGATTTAAGGGAATGCCCTGCAACTTCGCCCAGCTCTTTCAAATTCGGCGTAATCACTGTTGCCCCTTTATAGCGAGCATAATACCGCCCTTTCGGGTCAACAATAATGGGAATGATTGGGTTTTGATGGCGAATTTGTTCGATTAAAGCCTGACTTAACGTTTCAGTAAAAAGCCCTTTATGATAGTCAGACAAAACAACCGCCTGACAGAAAGGTAAGGATTGTTGCACCACGATTAAAATCTGTTCTTGCGACGCTGTGGTACAGGGCAGGACAATCTCTTCATCCACCCTCAGCAACTGTTGGCCTTGCGCAATAAATCGGGTTTTTTGAATGGTTTGACGATTGGCTTCTGTAAAAATTTTTGCTTCCACATTGGTCAACGACTTTAATTGATTTTGTAACGTTCGACCTGTTGCATCGTCACCAATAACGCTGATGAAAATAACATTCCCACCCAGGGCAATCAGGTTCCGCATCACGTTCCCTGCCCCACCCAGCATACTGAACTGATGTTGTTGTCGCAAAACAGGAATCGGTGATTCAGGGGAAATTCGTTCAACTTGACCATACACAAAGTGGTCAAGCATCACATCGCCAATACACAGAACAGTAGAACCAGAAAATTTTAAGGGAGATTGAACAAACATAAACAGAAATAAAAAACAATGCGTTGTTCTTTATATACCGCCTTTAGATGATTTTGCGAACCTCTTCTTTTGTCATCCCCGTGAAAACGGGGCATAAACAATTGATAATTGTTTATGAGCGATACAACTAGACCCCCGCCTGCGCGGGGGGTGACATCTTTAATTTATCAGAGGTTAGTAACAGCTCTACTAGCGACGGTCACCAAAAATGCGTAACAAAGAAAGAAACAAATTAATAAAGTCTAAGTAAAGATTCAAGGCACCAATAATGGCTTTCTTACCGGCAACCTCTATACTATCAGACTCAAAATACAGTTCTTTAATCATTTGGGTGTCATAAGCCGTTAAGCCTGTGAACACCAAAACACCGATACAAGACAACCCAAATTGCAAGGCTGTACTTTGCAAGAAAAGGTTAACAACCGAAGCAATCACCAACCCAATCAGCCCCATCATAAGGAAGGAACCAAAATTGGTTAGATCTTTTTTCGTTGTATACCCGTATAAGCTCATGGCGGCAAACACGCTGGCTGACACGAAAAACAACCTGGCAATGCTTTGGCCTGTGTACATATAGAATATGCTGGATAGGGACAGCCCCATTGTGCCTGCATAAACCCAGAAAAGAGTTTGGGCAGTGCTTAACGACAGACTGGAAATTTTAGCACTTAAAAATAAAACCATTCCCAAAGGGGCGAAAATCACCACCCAGGCAAGGGGAGTGCCAAAAATTGCATGGAAGAAAGCAGGACTGCTGGCGGTTAAAAAGGAAACCACGCCGGTCAAACCAAGCCCCATAGCCATATAGCCATAGACTTTCATCATGTAATTACGAAGGCCCGCATCAACGTCCCACGCTTGCGTTGCCGATGAATTCCTTAAAATAGGTTGGTCATCAAATCTATCTAACATTTTCTTCTCCTTATAACATCTAAAGGGAACAATAAACGGACCCCTCATTGAGAGCATTTTAACATCTTCAAAAGATTTTTACTATCGCCTTCATTTTTTGATCACCATCAAGACATCCAAAAGAACCTTCAGCCGTTCATAATCGGTTTCAACACCATAAGAGCTGAAAAAATCAGTTACTTTTCCGTTCGGGATAAGAGCCTTGCCTGCTCTCAATCCTGGGAAAGCCCCTTTACAATGAGGATGATCGGAAAAGTGGTTTGTTGAGACACCATAGCCATATTTATTACCAAGCCCATCTCTGTTAGGACCTAGGACAAAATCAAATTTATATTGTAATAAGGTGTTAAGGCTGCCGTCTCGTTTTGCAGGTTGGGGGAGCCCTTCTTCAGCAGTTTTTAAGCCGAAAACTGTATCAAAAATAATTTCAACTTTCTCATAGACTGTTAAGCGTTCAACTTCTTCCTTTAATTTGTGAGGAGCAAAAAGGTTAAAAACCCTTTCACCACCTTTAATCGCTAAGGACTTTTGATAATTATAAAGTTCACCGTCTCCGGAAAATCTGAAGGAAACAGAATTAACCAACATCTCGTTGTTCAAACGCCGGCTAGCCAAGTCAAAAAGATTAACATCTGGCACGACCGATGCAGAAACAACTGGAGTAGGAATAACAGGTACAGTCGGAGCTGGCGTTGATAACAACGAATAAAGCCGCAAGTTTTGCAACCACAAATCAGACATCGCCGCGCTTTGCCTACGAGAAGCCTCAAGAAGCTCATGGAGTGTTGACTCTTCTTTTGACGGTGAAGATGGCAGAGATAAAGACGCACCAATTAAAAAGATTTCCTCATCATCACCATCGCTATCACTGCCTACGGCAGGCGTCTCTTTGAGGAACAATATCAAAAGAATGAAAACAACCAAATTCATTTCATAAAACAACACGTTAATTGAACATAATATAATTTTACAATTATTAAGTAAAAATTTACTTAATATCTCAAATTTAAATTATTTTGTTTGTTCAAATACGCACAGTCATTTTGATGAAAGATTAGGTGATGTTATTCACCAAGCGCCTGACGATAAAGACCTAGCAGCTCTTCCTGCTCTAAAAGCTCTTCCTTCTTCATGCGGCGCATTTTGATTAATTGGCGCATAACTTTGATATCAAAGCCTTCTGACTTGGCTTCGGCAAAAGTCTCCCGAACGACTTCACCGATTTCGGACTTGTCGCTTTCTAACCGTTCAATCTTTTCAATAAAAGACCTTAATTGATGGGCTGAAATACCACCTTGAACCGATTCCATAATTAACTCTTAAGTTTATTAATTTGGTTGCAAGGTATACCCTTTTCGGATGATTTTCCACACTTTTCTGTTTGATATCCCATAAGGTGAAACCTGTGAACGGAAACGCCGCCAGCCACAATAAACAGGGGGAAATTTAACTCTTTACGCTCAAATCTTCCTTAAAGGGAAATTGTAAGCAACAATCCTCTTCTTCCAATTTTAAGGTTAATACAGAATCTTCAAAATAATTTATAAATTGAGTCAGTTTCATTGAGACTTTTAACTAAAGATAGCATCATTAAATTTTAGAGTTTTATTGACGTGGACGGCGGCGAAGATGGCGATTGTGATATCGACCATTTGAAGGGGCCTTGATACCGTTACTGTTCTTCGACGGAATCTTGCGAACCAA
>CAIVFQ010000049.1 GCA_903905285.1 uncultured Alphaproteobacteria bacterium | reverse complement strand
TTTGCCGCCCTATTCGCCAGATCTCAACCCAATTGAGAAAAAATGGTCTCAGGCAAAAGCCATTAGGAGACGCGTAGGAGGCAGTATTGAAGCCCTATTTAGGGAACATGTTTTATAATCAAATTATTCGTTAACTGCTATATAAGCAATCTAGAGAATCAGGAATTACGCAAATCATTAGCTCAGCGAAAGCTGGGTTTTGTGAGAGAAGCGGCCGGACATTAGAAAAGTCAGGATGTCTGCCATCACAACGCCAGACCAAGAGAGGAAGAAAGCCAGGTTCTCACACCTTTTCAAAGGTTTGGGATACAGAAATTGTGCCTCTTTTAAAACAATCCTCTGCCTTGTCGGCCATAGCAATTTTAGAACACATTCAGGATTTGTATCCTGGCTGTTATCCCCCTAAAAGTTTAAGGACCTTACAAAGATTAGTTCGCCATTGGAGGGCCATCCATGGCACTGAGAAAGACATTATCTTTCGTCAAATTCATGAACCAGGACTCCAGGGTCTGTCCGATTTTACGCATCCCAAAACGTTTATGGTTACCATTAAAGGTCAACCCTTTGAGCACCTTCTATACCATTTTCGATTGGCTTATAGCTGCTGGTCGCATATGGAGGTTGTTCAAGGAGGGGAAAGCTTTAGTGCTTTGTCTCAGGGACTTCAAAATGCCCTCAGCAGATTAGGTGGCAGCCCTCAAGATCACAGAACGGACAGTCTATCAGCAGGATTTAAAAATCTTTCAAAGTCAGCCAAGGAAGATGTGACAAAACGCTACGATGATTTATGTCACCATTATCGGATGAATCCCACACGAAACAATAGAGGAAAAGGTCATGAGGACGGCAGCGTAGAATCAGCCCATGGTCACCTCAAAAGGAGGATAGCTCAGGCCCTTATTCTTAGGAGCAGTTCTGACTTTGACTCTGTGGAGGATTACCAGCAATTTATTGACGTTGTCGTTAATCGTCACAATAAACGTCATCAAAAGCAGATCGATGCAGAACGACAGTATTTGAAAGCGCTACCTAATCATAGAACCCTTGAATGTGATTTACTCACTGTTCGTGTCACCACATCCAGTACAATTTTTGTAAAAAATGTCGTTTATAGCGTTCCCTCTCGATTGATTGGACGGCAGGTCAGAATTCACCTCTATGCTGATCGTATGGTTGGATATCTAGGATCCGATGCTCTCTTTGAGATGAAAAGACAAAAAAGCCTTCCAGGAAAACGACAGTATTGTATCAACTATCGTCACGTCATTAAAAGCCTGTCCGTAAAACCACAGGCTTTCCGTTATTCTGTTCTGAAGGAGTCTTTGTTGCCCAACGCTCTTTACAAAGAAATTTGGCAGCATATAAACCAGAACTGTGTGAGTCGTCATGCTTGTAAGCTGATGGTTGGCATTTTAAAGGTTGCTGCTGATTATGACTGTCAGGAAGATATTGGGCATCATGTGTCAACGTTATTGGAAAAGGGGCAGATTCCAAGTTTAGGCTCTTTACAACAGAGATATGAAAAAAGGGGACTTCTCACTCAGACTTCCCAGCAATCGTCGTCCCTGTTCAAAATATAGCGGCATACAATGACTTAATTCCAGGCGTCTCTCGGGGGAATTGCCATGCGTGATATTGCCAAACTACCCGTCTTACTCAAAGGACTACACTTATCAACCTTCCATCAATTGTGGGAGTCTTTGGCTGACCAGGCTAAAAATGATAATTGGAGTCACGGTGAATATTTGTCGTCTCTGTGTGAACATGAAATCAATATACGCCAGCAAAATAAGATGAAGAGAAACCTTAAGAAGGCCCAGTTGCCAACAGGAAAAACCCTTTCAACCTTTGATTTTAGCCACACGCCTAACTTGAATAAAGCAAAGGTTAAGGATTTGGCTGAAAACACCCTTTGGGTTAAGAACAAAGAGAACTTGTTGATCTTTGGTCCTAGTGGCACGGGAAAAACTCATATAGGGGCTGCTATTGCCTATAGCTTGATTGAAAAAGGAATGACGGCCTATTTTACGTCTACAACAACCTTGGTTCAAAAACTTCAAGCTGACAGGCAAAAACTCCAGTTACCACAAACACTATCTAAGCTCGATCTCTACCAAGTCCTCATTCTTGATGATATTGGCTATGTCCGTAAAGATGAGGCAGAAACCCATGTCTTGTTTGAGCTGATTGCCCATCGCTATGAATCAGGGAGCCTCATTGTTACCTCTAATCAGCCCTTTAGTGAATGGGATATGATCTTCTCTAACCACGCTATGACGGTTGCTGCAATTGATCGTCTTGTGCACCACGCTACGATTCTAGAAATCATTACCGATAGTTACAGAAAAAATCAGTCCCTCAAAAAAAACTAAACGAAAAAAAATAGGAGAAAAATTCATGTCCATTAGATCACCCCCAAACCGGCAATAATTTATGACGCCAACCGGCAATTAATTTTGTCGTTGCATACTTTATAAGTTGGTCTGCGTTTGGGATTAAGGCTGGGGGATTTTAGTTTTTGTTTGTATGGCATTTAGAGGGCTTGTGGATGGCGAATGACTGAATTCATATTAGGATATTTATTGGCATTGCGCAAAGTTACCCCCCCCTGCCGAACAAAGCCAATCTGTATAGGTTTTCTGCTGAACAAGGCGTTGCGTCATCTTTTGCCAGAAAGCATCCGCGCTTTTTCCACTGAACTGAGATGTAAAATAATTGGTTCCCGGTAAAATCTTCACCACGCCCCCAAAGGCTGTGAGAATGGTTTCATTCACCTCAAAATCAACGTTGGTCAGAATAATCTCCACGGCCGATATGATTCGGACTTTGCCTCCTTTGACCTTCATACCGATAGAAGTGGCAGAGGAGCTTTGAAACTAGCTTGTGCTGCCCCTTCCAAACATTCCGCTTTTTTCTTTTTCCTTATGGGAGGCGTGTTCATGGGTATTATGATCTTCATGGGCGTACCCCCCCCTGAAACTCTGTCTTTGGGTTCTTACGTCCTCGTCAAACGGTCCACCGCCGCTTTCCTCCCGTTGGGATTCACTTATGTATTGATTGTGAACCTCTGCCTGGACTGGGGCGAAGGTTAGACAGAAAACAAGAAGATAAATAAGGGATTTCAAGGCGTTTGTTAATCTTATTTTAGCAGGCGGGCTGGTCCACGCTGCAGAAGAGCTCCCCTGGAGTTAGACATACCACTATACTGATCTAAATTAGAAAACTTAGTAAATTTTTTTAAAAGCTGCATATCACGAGCGTTGACTGACCAATTAGTACTATCAAATGCTCTTAAAACAATTAGACAGCGATTAAAATTATCGGCATCTAGTTCCTCGGGTACTAAATCATTTTTCGATTCAACCGCAACTATCAAACAATCCCAAGTTTGATCAAGCTGATCTGCAAATGCTTTTAACTCAGGCCAAGAAAAGAGGTGTCCACCAGGTATCGAGCGTGTAGCCTTCTCAAATTCCGGCATGGTCAATCCTTTTGGTGCACTGCCAATACCATAAAAATCCAAAATACTCCAAGTTAAATTGTTGTCAGGTACAATCTTCAACAAGTCTATTAACTGAACAGTTACCCCGGTTTGTCTGTGTATGGAAAATTCTATAAACTGCATGAGACTTTTAACTAAAGATAGCATCATTAAATTTTAGAGTTTTATTGACGTGGACGGCGGCGAAGATGGCGATTGTGATATCGACCATTTGAAGGGGCCTTGATACCGTTACTGTTCTTCGACGGAATCTTGCGAACCAA
>CAIVFQ010000048.1 GCA_903905285.1 uncultured Alphaproteobacteria bacterium | reverse complement strand
CGCGCTTTACTGCGGCTCAGGGTACCAGATGAGACGCACAAATGCAAATCCATCTCTACTAAAATTTTAAGAATACAAACAAGGACTGAAGTCTCTTTCGCCTGAAGGCGAAGGTTTTAACCAATTAGGAGACTATAAAGGGGGTCCATTAAGGGATGGATTCCTCTGAATGTTAAGCCTGCACAGTCAATTAAGCTGAAGGACCAGTTGGCTGACGGTCTGTAAGATCTTGATTCGGAAAGGCCAAAAATATTTCCGGAGTGAAAGTCACCGTGAGCTGCCGTGTCGTACTCGCCTTCAATTTTTCTCATGAAAGCCATTTGAAATGATGCCAAAGATTTTCCCAAATCAAACAGCATTTTAGATTTAGCATCATCAGTTAATCCTGACGAAATGTATCTACCTATAGGATGGCCTTGTGCTCGTTCCATAATCACAATGCTGGAGGCTGTTTTTTTCTTTAATGGATTGCTTTCATCAGCCACTAATATAACTGCTAAGGGCAAGCACACTTTAAATCCAATGTTTTGCAGGCTATAATGGTCAACCTTAGCCGTGCGAACAACGATATCAAATAGGTCGACTTCTACAGCATGGTGAGGAGAAGTGGACATACGGGCAACATAATGGGGGCTCATTATGACTAGCTCAGCACTCATTGCTCCTTTTGCCGTTTCAAAGGTGGCTAAAGAAGGATCTTTTTCATACTTTTGTAGTTCGTGTTTCATAACATCCTCAACAGAACAGCCAGGCGCAAGACGAACTGTCGTTTGGGGTGGCACCGGCAATGATTCAGGGGCGGCGCAATAAGTATTTAAGGTTAAAGATAATAATAAAAATATAGAAATTATAAATCGGTTCAGAAATACCATGATCAAGACTCCTTTTAAGTGGATTCTACAATTATTAAGATATAATTATTTGTTAATATTTCGTTAACGAAGGGAATTTTGATTCTTAAATTAGGTGCTAGGTTCAGGCATAAGTGGAATGACGTAAGGATAGGAGAAAGCGTTTTAGCCGCATTTCTCCTTTTTAGGACTTCTTTTCTTAGCTTTTTTAATCGAGTTAATTAAGGCAAATATATCGGAACGGATTCGCAAAAGGGTCGTTGGATCTCCAATAATTTCTATGGAGCCTTGTGCTTGATCACTGTATTCTATGGCATAGGCGTTCGGTGTGGTAGGCCAGTTCCACGAGAATATATTCTGCATCACTTTCTGGATGGAGATTTTTTCGTTACGATTAACTCTGAGGTAATTATTTTCAGGCCAGTGCCATGAGAATATATTTTGCAGCGTTCTTTCTTGGGTTGTGCCCATTACAAGCTGTCTATGTTTGCTAGCAATGTGAGATGTTGATGGAATAAGGGGAAATAATATGGTCTTGGGTGCTTTTGCCTCAGCATATAAGATTTCACAACCTATTGGTCTGCCGTATTTTTCGATCTCTTTTGGCAGTGCTTCTTTGGGGGTTGTAAACAGGGTAAACGGCAAAGGTTTGCCGGTTTGTGGATCTTGATGGTAAAAAACATATTCTTCAAATTTGAAGCTGGGTTTTAATTTTTGCAAAGCTGTTTTTATTTGGGGAACGTTGTTTCCTGGCGATTTTCTTGGTGCGAAGCACGGGAAAAAGGAATAAAAAATCTCGCTAAAATAAAATCCAGAAGATAGAGACGCGTCGTCTTGCGGGGTGGTTGCCAAATCTTGCAATTCTTTCTCTACAGCAGAGATGCTGTTGCCTAAGCCATCCAGTCTTGTCTCGATAAACTCAATCTTGTGTACTTCATCTTGTCTATCTTTGTTTTGACTCAAAAAAGTTTTTAGTTCTGTGTCAAAGGCTGATTTTAGGTGTTTTAGGGTGGTAAGAAAACTTCCGGCCTGAAGGTGCGCTTCCTTGGCAGTTTTTGGCGCAGGTTGGTCTTCAAATATCGCTACGTCGGAACTATGGCTTACCGTTGTGCAGATTAACAGGAACATCAGGGGTAGGTGTTTCTTCATAAATCCTTCTCCAATTTTAAAACTTGAATCCATTTCCTTGCAGATTGAATAATAAGTCTTTTTTTATTAAAAATTTGTTAATATAGAAAAATATTTATTGGTGTGATGGGTTAATATAAAAATATATCAGTAGACAGGGTATGACGAAGACGTATTTTCGGCTAGCATCAGAGTAAAAGTATCAAAGTAAGGATAAGGCGTTGCGTAAAGTGTTCTTTTTAGTCGGTATCATCATCGCGAACTTTTTTTGTTTGAAAGAAGGGGGTGCACAAGACGAGGAAAACGCTTCGCCTTGTGCTGCATCAGTCCGTGTGTATTGGCGGAACTTGTCAGAGTTGGCTCCTCTTACTGATATGCTTCTTAAGGTATTATCTTTTCTTGATGTAAAAAGCTTATGTTGTGCCGAAGGCGTCTGTCGGTCGTTGCGCGCAGCCGGCCAAAGCGATGCAGGAACAAAACTTAAAGCTGCGCGGTTTTTGCAAATTGATGACGCGTCGGAACTTGTCAGAAAATATCCTGCATGCAGGGCCTTTGTTGAAAGATTTTTTTCCTATTCCTTCAACATTCTGCCTGAGATTCCCTATTTCTTCTATAGTTTGGATCTTGTCGTCAGCAATGATGGTTCGACGGTCGCTGGGGTTCTTTATTGCCCGTATGAAGGTCTGGATCCTAATCATTGGGGAGATCTGTCTATTCCCTTTCGTTTAACAGGCGAAAATTACACAAGGTTGGAATGGACAGAGTCTGATTGGCTTCCAAACATTCAAGGGGTCAGTCCAGATGGTTCAGTGGTTGTGGGTACGTTTTTTAGCGAGGGGGACTATAAAGACCGTGGCGACCGTAAGGAGCGTGGAGGTAATAAGGATCGTACATGGGTTGCTGGTAAAATCGATCCGACGGATAGGTTTGTCGACCAAGTAAAGTTTAAAAATAGGGATGGTTGTCAAAGAATCTTTGATTCGGGAATCTTGTGCCCTGAATTTACCCATATTGCAGGCGCCAGTTCTGATGGTTCGTGGATCGTTGGTTATACTGACTCTCATCATCCTTATCATCTCTCAGAAATGCCTTTTTTATGGCAAAACGGTTCATTATATGACCTGCGGGACGTTTTAGCTGCTAAAGGTCTGTTGCCAGAAGGTTGTGACTTGAAGAAAGAGATTTATGGTATCAGCACCAATGGCCTTTTTATTGCAGCTGAATGTTCTTTTGGTGGCAGCAGCTTTGCCTGTAAGGTCTGCATTCCCCTTTCGTTTGGGACTGATCTATCTTGTGTCGGTTTAAGAAAAACACGTTCGATGGTGTCGCGGGTTTTAGGATTTGGCTCGGGTGTTGTCGCAAGACTGGGACGTATGTTTTTCCCAGGATAAAAGAGATACTCTAAGCAGCTTGTTTTGAGTTTTCTTGGGTCTCTATAATGTCTAATGCTTCAACCAATTGATCAATCATTTCTTTGGTGTGTGCGGGTGTTACAGTTAGTCTAAGGCGTTCTTGGCCTTTGGGAACAGTGGGGTAATTAATCGGCTGTGCGTATATCTGAAAATCATTCAGTAATCTTGTGGCGACCTCTTGGCACAGATGCGCATCACCCACTACAACGGGAACAATATGGCTGGGTGAATCAATAAAATTAAGCTGCGTTTTGCGTAAGGCGTTTTTTAAATAGTCTGCGTTCTGTCGCAATCGCTGGCGGTAACTGGGATCTGCTTTTAAAACTTCAATAGATTTTAGGGCTGCTGCGGCAATGGCTGGAGGTAAAGATGTCGTAAAAATAAAACCAGAGGCGTGACTGCGCACAAAATCAACCAAAGCTTTTGATCCCGTGATATAGCCACCCACGACGCCGTACGCCTTTGCAAAATTGCCCTGAATAATGTCAATACGGTCAAGCAAACCCTGTTCAGCTGCAAGGCCATTTCCCTTAGGGCCATAAATACCCACAGCATGCACTTCGTCTAAATATGTTAAAGCGTTAAATTCTTTTGCCAAGTCGCAAATCTGTTTTAAGGGGGCGATGTCACCATCCATGGAATAAAGGGAGACAAAGGCAATTACCTTGGGACGCCTGGGGTCCACGCTGGCCAGCTTTTGACGTAAATCATCCATATCATTATGGCGAAAAACAAACTTTTCAGCCCTGCTATGACGAATGCCTTGAATCATCGACGCATGGTTTTTTTCATCACTGAAAAAGACACAATCAGGCAGTCCTTCGCCTAAAGCAGATAAAGAAGCTTCGTTCGCTGTATAGCCTGATGTGAAAACCAGGGCAGACTCTTTGTCATGCAAATCAGCTAAGGTTTGTTCTAATTTTACGTGCAGGCGGGCTGTGCCAGAAATATTCCGCGTTCCGCCTGAGCCTACGCCGTACAAAGTAGCAGCGTCTTGAAAGGCTTGGATAACATCCGGATGATGGCTCATGCTTAAGTAGTCATTGCTGCACCACACCACAACAGATTTTGTTTCGCCATTTGGTTTATGCCACAGCGCGTAAGGGGCACAGCCAACCTGACGCTCTAGATTGGCGAAGGTACGGTATCGTCCTTCGGTTTTTAAAGCTTGAAGCTGTTGATTGAAAAAAGCGTGATAATTAATCATTTCGGTTCTCATAATGCCTTAACTGGGTTCAAAAAGTACAGGCAAAACAGCCGTGTCGGTTGGTTTTTAGTTGTGTGCTAAAATAATATAGGCTCCAAATCCGGCAAGGATCATGGCGGATAAATAGCGAATACGGTGAATCCAAGCCTCTGGCAGTCTATGTTTGATTTTTATGACAATCGAACCCAAAATCAACCACCATGTCATAGAGCCAAGAAAAAGACCGATTACCATCGCAACTGATTCTGACGTTGTAATAATGTCGCCACTCATGCTGGCAAAGATGCCAATAAAGCTTAAAATAGTCATGGGATTAGTCAGTGTCAGGAAAAAGACTTTGGAAGTAAGCTGATAAAGCTTTTTGTTTTTGCCAATGTTCGTTTCGGTTGTGCTTGGTTTGCTTTTTATCTCTTTGTATGCCAAGTAAAGCAAAAATGCTCCGCCCAAGATTTGAGACTTTTAACCATAGATAGTTTTTGATATAATGCCCTGAGGTTTTTTTTAGAAGGAAGGGGCCTAGTTATGGCGAAATGTAAATTTTGGAGACTTTTAACTAAAGATAGCATCATTAAATTTTAGAGTTTTATTGACGTGGACGGCGGCGAAGATGGCGATTGTGATATCGACCATTTGAAGGGACCTTGATACCGTTACTG
>CAIVFQ010000047.1 GCA_903905285.1 uncultured Alphaproteobacteria bacterium | reverse complement strand
TTATCCATACAAAACTTATGAATGATTTGAACAAAACTTTAAACACTTTTTTCTTTCCCAACCTGGGTAGTTACAATAAAAGTTTAAAAATTCTTGTTTTTCTTCTGGAAATACCATTTTTAATCCGTCAGGTTGTAAATTGATGTTATTTAAAAGGGTTTACGATATGAATAAAAGCTTTAATAGTGGCTGTTTCCTGAAATTTATTTTTGTTATCTTTATATCTTTGGGCTGTGTGGGGGGGGATGGCTTTTGCAGTGATCCTTCTTCAAGCTCGGAGGATGAAGATAAACCCCCGGCGAAAAGACGTCGTCTCTCTAAATCTCTTCCTGCATCCAACAATTTTGCTCAAGGGCACGAAGTTGAGCTTGAGAGGGGAAAAGGTTCGAAAAAAACGGGAGGAGGGCCTGGGGGATTCTTCTGGAAGATTATGTATAAAGAAAAGAGTGCCGGTAAGGTCTTTATTAATTGGATTGATATTGAGCCTGTTGGAAAGCATGCTTCAATTCAGATATTTTTAAATAAGGGATCTCAAGGAAAGCATATTGGTCGTATTGGTTACGAGAGAGCCTGTGACCTTAGCGAGTATGGTGAGGTTTATGCTTATATGAGTAAAAAAAACCTAGCCTCTTATAAAGCGGCTATCGCGGCCGGTTTTAAAGAGCGAAAAATTGCAGGCATATCTCAAAGACTGATGCGATGGGTTCGTAAGTGATAAGGTGCAATCTCTTTATTGAAACCAATCCACTATGAATTTATGTACTAGGATTTTGAGATGAACGGGGAGTGTTGTTCTTTGGGAGACACAAAAATAATTGTTTTTCATAGAACAGTAAAGGTTACCCTTCTTCTATTTAACAAGAAGGTAGGTAGGGTGCTTTAGTAAGTTTAGGGCCCCTATAGCTGTGTTTAGTGACAACAGGGAGTATCTTTTTTAGACTTTAACTCCGCCAGCGTATTTTTAATAAAGGGAAAATCATGAATTGGAAAATACTATTAAGTCTTTTTTTCTACCCAACCTTTTTTGTTCAGGCAGGAGAGTTTTGGGAAGACTTCGAAAATTCTTTTTTGGCTGGTCGCTCGAAAACTTTAGTTGATCATGTTAGGCATTTATCACAGTTTCAAAAGGGTGATTCGTCGGAATGTTTGAATTTTAAAAAAGATGCGCTGCTTTATTTCTTGTCGACAGGAGGAAAAGAAGGTTTTGCTCAAAGGGTTGCGACATTAGAGGAGGAGTTTGTTTTAAAACGAGCCCTTGTTTTTGCAACTCTTATTCATAAAAACAATCGACCAAGTGATGTTTTGAGTTTGATCGATCTTCGGCGAAGCTTTAGTTTTGTTCATGAAAGTGAAGTTGACCAGAACCACCTTGTTGAATCTCAAAAAATCATCAGTGCAACACACATTTTTTTGTGCATCAATAAGCAAGGAAAGGGCCTTAATTGTGAGCACACAATGGGTTTGTTGCAGGTTCGCTTCAGGAAGTCTTTTTCTCGTTCCGAATGGAGAACGCGCATTGAGCGGTTCGGGAAAATTTCCAAAAAAGATTCAGCGGCACAAATTAAGAACATTTTGGCTCCTCACCTTTCTATAATACCTGACGCACCAATACCTGATATTCATCTTCATTTATCAAAAGAACTCTTACCGGAAGACTCTATGATAAGAAGAAGTCTGCTTGATGCTTATTTTGTTGACCAACTTCCTACTGCCACTGTTCAATCTGGTGGCTGGGAAGTTTTATTGGAGAGGCCAGCTTCCCCTTATGGATGTTATCAGCTTGATCCTGAAATTCGAGAAGGCCTTACCTGGTGGGAGAGAGGAACCCGTATTAGAGATATATCTTTTGCTCACCGCTTTTTAAAAGGCGGATTATTGGCCATTGAAGATCAGTGGAT
>CAIVFQ010000046.1 GCA_903905285.1 uncultured Alphaproteobacteria bacterium | reverse complement strand
TATTAGGGATAGCTGATAAGTCAATGGCTTTACACGCCGAGGTAAGATCTCACAATTTAGCGCTCGAATCCTTGCAGCACCGACACGATATTGTACGGATCACAACCCATAATTTTAAAGTACGCCTGCCGGTCTGGAAAGATCAATATACTGCGGCGTCCCCTAGTCAAAAACTTAAGGTTGAAGCTCTGATAAAAAGACTCCAAGAGGAGGCTCGTTTTCTTCGAGAGGTTTATGATAATAAAAAAGCCTTACTTGCAGACACTAGGGATAGGTATTTTATTAAAGAAAAGGGGTTATTAACCGAATTACATACCAATGTCACGGAGCGCACGCGCCTTAACATCCAAAAAAATACAATTCAGACAGAACTTGCCAATTTTGTACGGATCCCGCAAGGGTCTAATTTTCTTTCGAAAAACTTGGAAGCTTTAAAAAAAACTCTTAATGCAAAGCTTATTCAGTTGGCCGATTATACCCAAAGAATGGGCCAATTGCAAACATCGCCTGCTACACCAAGGGGTAATTTTTTATTGGCTAAAAAAGATGTGGTTATATCTAAGAAAAATAGAATTAATGAAACTGAGTTTCAGCAAATACAACTCAGGATAGACCAAATTCGTAAAAAACTTTCTACGGATAATATAAAGTTTAATAATCTTACAGAAACTTGTTCTGAGCTTTTGAATAAACATAAAACTCACCTAGCTGAGATTGAGGAGTTCAATTCTTATAATCTACAACATGAGCTTTTAAAGGCCAAAAATACTCAAGAGCTTTCAAAAGTAACTCAAGAACTCAGAAGTAATCTCGACGAGCTTGAAGCTCTGGAAAAGGTAGGACCTTCTACGACAGATTCCGTTGTAGAAGCAGAACAGAATAAGTTAGAGTCCCTTGTCACAAAACTTTCAAATCTCGTTCACGTAAGGCAGAAGCTAGAAGACGAACGCCAAGCATATGCTTTGCAGGTTCAGGCTTGAAGCGAAAAAATGCGTCTACATGCAGGGCGCTTAGCTATTATACGTGCTGTGGAAAAGCAGGGAAATGATAAGCTACAAATCCTGCAAAAGGAGGCTGATACTTATGCAACAAAACATAAAATTGCTAATCTGCAGCTTGTTCATTCTCGCTCACCCGCCATGCTGACCCAGCAATACACTCATTTGCAGGACCGAGAACAAAAGTTTCAGGTATTGCAGGATAAAGTCGATACCATTAATTTTTTAATTGCTACGTACCGTGACGACGCTGCGGTAATACAGGAGGGGCGGACGTTGCTCATCATTATTAGGTGTAAAGGGTGCGTAGGCTTGTCATGTTTTCCTAATCTTAAATGGTCTAAAGACTGCAAAGGGGTTTAGGGAAAGTGACAAAAGAGTGCAGAAGAAGATCTTGTAATTGCTGAGGGAGGGGTAAAATCCACTGATCTTGGTAGGAAAGCTAACGGCGAAGGCGTTTGTCTATTCTGTTCTGTCGTTGAGGCACGAAGGTTTAGGTATCAAACGGGATTAGAGACCCCGGTAGTCTAGACAGACAACGATGAATACTATTAAGTCTTAACACAGTTTTTGACTTAACTAGCTAACGCGTAAGTATTCTACCTGGAGATTACGGTCGCAAGACTAAAACTCAAAGAAATTGGCGGGGATCCGTTACAGGCGGTGGAGCATTGCTGTTTAATGCGATAGTACACGCAAATCTTAACCAGCTTATGAGATGGCCTTTTTTTTAAGGGATGCGAATCAAGCACACCGGCTGTGATTACTATAGAATTAATACTAAGCTGTTTCTGGCCATAATTCAATCACAGTTTGGTTAAATTGTTTGCATAATTATTTTATGGTCACAAGATTGCATGGCTGTCGTAAGGCTGTGTTTTGAGACGTCTTTGGACGGTTTGTAACAGGCAAAGTCCTTTTAAGTTCCGATATCTGTCAGTCTATACTGTATAGTGTGTTCTTAT
>CAIVFQ010000045.1 GCA_903905285.1 uncultured Alphaproteobacteria bacterium | reverse complement strand
GCCATTGAAACCCTGCCGTTTCTGGTGAAACAATTACGCCTGCCAGCTATTGCGAGTCATTGGCAGGAACATACCCGCCTGGCTGAAAAAGAACGAAGCGGCTATGGTGATTATCTTGCGGGCCTGCTTGAACTCGAGCTTGTCCTGCGGGAGCAGAACCGGTTAGCTCGCGCCTATAAGAACGCTAAGCTGCCCGCTGGAAAAACCATGGCAGGCTTTGTATTTCAGAAGGCAAAGTCAGTCAATCAGGCTCAGATACAAGGCCTGTCTGAAGATGGGACATGGGTTAAAGAAGCGCAAAACTTGATATTACTCGGCCCTTCTGGCGTAGGTAAAACACACCTTGCCGCCGCCATCGCTTATGGACTGCTCGAACAAGGCATCAGCGTATTATTTTCTTCAACGACCTTGCTGGTGCAAGCTCTTCAACAAGCCAAGGCCGAACTTACACTTAAGAAGGCGCTGGAGCGTTTAGCCAGATTCCAGTTACTAATCCTTGATGATATCGGCTACGTAAAAAAATCAGATCAGGAAACCTCGGTCCTCTTTGAGCTTATTGCTCATCGGTACGAATATGGCAGCTTACTCATAACAGCAAATCAACCCTTCGGTGACTGGGGTGACTTGTTTCCCGATAAAATCATAGCAGTCGCCGCTATAGACAGGATTGTGCATCACGCAACAATTATAAAAATAGAGGGCGAAAGCTTCAGAGCTGCAACTGCTAGGCAGAGAAATATCAACTTAACAGCAAAGGAGGAAGACAGATAATTTTTTTGCGGGGAACCGGCAAAGATAATTGTCGCGAATCGCGCATTGCCTCATGAAAAATCGAACTATTAGCTAACCGTTGCCTCAAATAAAATCATACTTTCTTATTATTTATGAGAGTGTTTGATGGGGGCAAAAATGAGTGTAGCAACACGTAGAGAATTATTAAAACATATTCAACAGCGCTACAAAGAAGCTAGTTATAGCGATAAAAGTAAAATTCTTGACGAGTTTTGCACGCTAACAAGTTACGGTCGTAAATATGCGATAAACTTATTCAATTCAACTGGAAACGACCCCGAGGCAAATAAACCATTAAAACGACATAACAACAGGAAGTATGACGAGTCTCTTCGACAGGCCCTGCTTACAATATGGAATGCGGCCAATCAAATATGTTCTAAACGGTTAGTCCCCTTCATACCAGATCTCTTGTCTGCCCTTGAACGTTTTGGACATGTGTCATTACCAGAAGATGTACGTTCTAAGCTATTAACAATCAGTCCAGCAACTGTAGATCGCTTATTAGAAACCGAGCGAAAAGAAGGGAAAAAGGGGCTTTGTACCACAACTGCAGGCAATCTTTTAAAAAAACAAATTAAGATTAGAACTTTTGCTGACTGGGATGATGTCGTTCCTGGATTTTTAGAAGGTGATTTGGTTGCTCATTGTGGGACAAAAACTAATGGTGCTTATCTAAATACCCTCGTGATAACTGATATTGCATCGACCTGGACTGAATTTTTTCCCATATTAGTTAAAGGTGAGATCAACGTCATAGCAGCATTAAAGGTTGCCCAAAAATTATTACCGTTCTCACTCTTAGGATTAGATACGGATAACGGAAGTGAGTTTATTAATTATGCATTGCTTGAGTTTTGCAAGTTGAATGCGATTACTTTTACGCGATCTCGGGCATATAAAAAAAATGACCAAGCCCACGTAGAAGAAAAGAACGGATCAATCGTCCGCCGATTAATTGGGTATGATCGGTATGAAGGCATAGATGCCTACAATGCATTATCAGAACTATATGCTGTGTTACGCCTTTATGTTAATTTTTTTCAACCATCATTAAAGTTATTGTCTAAAAAAAGAGATGGTGCAAAAGTGACCAAAAAATATGATAAAGCCAAAACCCCATATCAACGTCTAATGCTATCTCAATATTTAACTCAGATTGAAAAAGAAAAACTTGAAATACAATACAATAGCTTAGATCCTGTTGATTTATTTAATAATCTAGTAAAACTACAAGATAACTTCTGGAGGCATGCTTGGAAGCCAAGCGGTGGGGTTGACGTGATCGAATGTAGCATAGCTGAGACCGTCATTAACGAACCCATTAATTCAAAATTAAATGACCATGACGGCGTGGGGAATGATGTGAGTAATTTTGAGACTCAAAACACGACGGATCAATCGACGGATAATATAAATACTGATTTAGCAGACAGTACTAAACAGGCTACTCAACAACCTATCGCTGAGGAGACAACTCTGTCGCTCAGTAGCGTTAGGCGTTATAGGCGTACAAAAAAACCAAGGAAAGACCTCGCCCCAAGGACTTGGCTTACGCGTGAAGACGCCTTTGTGACTGAATGGGAAAAAATAAAAGTGCAACTGGAATTAAATCCAGAGACTTCAGCTAAATTAATTCTAGAAAGTCTGGTTGAAAAAAAACCTGATGAATTTAAGCTGAATCAGCTTAGGACATTGCAACGACGGGTATCGAAATGGCAATTGGAACAATTAAGAGCTCATCAAGAAATACAATCTAAAAAAAGACTCACTCAAGATGACTCAGCCGAATCATATGTGTCATTAATTGCTCAAGCCGTATTTGAGTCTTGTGAAACTATTGTTGAACTAGTGAATTAATATACGTTGACTTTCGTAGCTCAGAAGCGTGTCACGGTCATTGCTGTTACCAATTGTATCGTGATGTACCCTTAGCAGGTATAATAAAGCGGTAGCATGCTGTCCTTACATTAGTCATTATTGGTGTAGTAATGTCATTTCATCTACGCTCATTCAACGACAAACTGTAAACAGTTAATTACTCGTGCTATTGGGGAAAAGTATGATTCTTGCTGAGGCAACGATTAGTTAAAAGTATGATTTTTACATGAGGCAATACGAATCGGCAAAGATAATTGACGTTTAACATGTATTGGCGCACCACGCTCCTTAATTCCATCAAGCAATAAGATGACATCCCTGCGAGTAATATCATTAGCTTTACGTTTCCCCCAAGATGGCATGACATCCCTATTTAAGCTCTGTACATCAGCTTTCCAGGAGCGCTTATTAGGTTTTGCCCATTTTTCTATGTACTCATCTATTAATCCTTCAACTGTTGAGGCATCACGAGTAGCAATTTTTTCTGTTTGTTTTTCAGCAGCTGGATCTTTCTCGTCTTCCAGCATTGCTAAGGCTTCTCTATGT
>CAIVFQ010000044.1 GCA_903905285.1 uncultured Alphaproteobacteria bacterium | reverse complement strand
TTGAGCCAACTGCCTCGACTTACGCAGCAGGTTTACTTTTATTTTTGCTTCTACTGAAGCCTTATGCGCATTAGGACGACGATCTTTTCCACTCAACAAAGAAAAACCTCTCTGCATTTCCTCAATATCTTTTATGGCTTGCAAACTAGGCAGAAATTGTGGAGGGCGCGCATGATCAGGAACTAAACGCCCAACCCCTTGAAACAGCGTTTCCCACGCTCTTGCATAGACTTGACCCACGCTCACGCCACCTGGCACTCTGTTGTGCTCTACAAAATCCCGAAACTCCACTGACGTTAAAGTCCGTCTGTATCCAGCTGCAGCCCCTAAATGGGCAGGCCGCCAATCGCTTGCTGCAAAACTTGGCCCTATTAAACTAACGCCGCACAAAAAAAGGCGATATAAATATTTACGCATACTCACAAAAAACCTTCCAAAACAATAATAACGATTATTTATACTATTTATCAACAATATTGCAAGAAAAATTTAACAGTGCAGATTTATATGCGGAGAATAATTAGTCTTCTTTCAATCCTCCTGAGTCCTGGGCTAACCCTTGATAACCTTCCCTGGTTTTTCTACTGCATGCGGCAAAGCCACGATATAATGCAGAACCGCATGTATATAACCCCGAACCACATGCCCGAAGGAAACGAGCCGACTGTTCACAACAAGTAGGTCGCCTGTCTTCCTCAGACAGCACAATATCTGGCAACGTATCAAGAAAGCCTTCTAAATCACAAAACGCGTTTTTCTTTAACTTATCTCCCAAGAACCCCTCCATTTTTTCTCGATAGTCTTGCGTCTTCATGTAATTTGTCACTGCGTCAATCAACCTATCTATTGACCGGGAATCTGTGGCGTCTATCGCAGCAAAAACATCGCCAGGCACAGGAAATTCAAGGTGGAAATAACGATCAGCAACTTGGTCTCCAAAAAAGATCTTTGCACCCGTTTCCGATTGCACATTAAGACCATGAATAAGCATTAAAATCGTTTGTTGAAGAGATTTAAAACCATTCTTATTGCGAGGCCCTTTGTCAAAAACAGGGTTAAGCCAAGGCACCCCGGAACCAAGCCTAAGAACTTTGATACCAGAAGCACCCTTCCCCTCTGCTTGCAGGCCTTCTAAAACCAAAGAAGTTGGGTCGTAAGCATGGGCGCCCGCATCAAAAAATCTTGAGGCCTGACCACCGATATTTTTCATTGAAACAGGCGCATAAAAACCCGTAAAAGCCACAATGCCAGCGGCCAGCTCCCTTAATAAGAAATCCTCACTCTGAGGATTTTTGAGTGCAGCGCCCGTACTAAGGCAAGTCAATCTTTTGCTCCCATCATTAACAACAGGTACAAATAGCTCAACATTCGTTTGAGAGAGACGAGACTCACCAAAAACACCTCGAAGTGTTTCTACAAGGATTGTGTTTTCATGCCTAGGGCCAAGAAGTCCACATAAATTCCTTGCAGAGTGACGGACAGAAGGCGAAAAAGCTCTTCTAATATTCCTTGTGTACTGCCTTGCAATTTTTTCCAGAGTGTACATAGCAGAACCATCAGGGCCTGTGGCTGCAATATAAACCGCTAACATGCCGCCAGCCGAAGTACCAGCAATAACCTTAAAAATTTCATGAATACGTCGACCGGTTAGATGCTCAATAGACCTTCTGCGTAAGTTGCATTTTAGGTAAAATAGTGGGAGTTTTGAGGGAAAACCGACCAAGGTAGTTCCCTCATGAGCCTAAGATACACAAAAATCGTCAAAAGTCCCAAGGTTTTTCTTCGGCTGTTTGGTGTGAATTCTGTTCAGTTCAACCAGATCTGCACAAAAGTTACTCC
>CAIVFQ010000043.1 GCA_903905285.1 uncultured Alphaproteobacteria bacterium | reverse complement strand
CTCACAAAACAGATAATTTGCATAACTTATCTTTAGATTGACCGCGACTTCCAGTCTAGATAGCAACCTGCCAGCTTCAGCTGGCTGTCATTGAGTTTTAATTTTAATTAAATCTAATATTGTCGGGCGAGTCAAGGAGAACGACAGGGGAAGTGTGGTAATACCCCACCTTCACGTACTCATACTATATCGAACCGGCTACAGGCGATTACGTAAAAATCCAAGGAAATCATTCCGCTTCAGTCCGTAGAGCTAAGAGTCGTTCCTCGTGTTTTAAAGCCTCCGCGGCTAACGTCTCCCCTTTTTCCCTAATTTCTTCCTCTATCGATGGAGTCAATCCGTCAGCGGTTAAACGATAAAGGTCTGTTACCGTCGTTCCCTTCAATGGCGCATCAAGAGTCACCCTGGAGAACAAACCCTTTAGGGGGGCCCTTTGTGGTAGCAACCTTGGACTGTTGATAAGTCTCTAGATCTATAGAAATGGTATCTGGGGGAGTCGCTGACTGCAACCGGGCGGCTATATTAACCGTTTTGCCAATAGCATCAACATCTGTTAAACCTCCATCCCCAACAACAGCAACGACAAAGTGACCAGTAGCAATCCCGATTCTACTGGAGAAAAAATCACCCTCACCCGATTTAGGTGCTATGGGGGGTGTTTTTGCTCAGTTCCCTCGCCTTAGCTAAGCATGATGAAGCACAAAGCACAGCAAACTTTGCAAAGTCTCTTTCTTTATAGATATTATCAAAAATTGCTAATAAGCCATCTCCGAGATGTTTTATGGTCACACCTTGATAGGTGGATATAATTTTGTCTAACTCAGAAACATAAAAATTAATGATCCGATAATGTTCCTCAGCTGAACATTCTGAAAATTTTGCTGTCGAATCCACCAAATCAATAGACATGACTGATCTATTGGCGACTGAAATTCGCAGTCCTTCCTTAGAGTCAGGAATTCCACCGGAAAAATATTTTTGGATCAACCTAGGCGGAAAGCTGTTTTTGATTTGGGCTCGGCAGTGTTCTTCTCTCAAAACCAAGGCCTCGCAATCACGTATATAAGCAATAAGCGTTTCGCCTATAACCCGCACACTAAGGTTAATTGAGAGGGTTCTGCCATCCCAAGTTTGTGTAGTTAAAGCACGTCCCCTGCTTTCATGAGCGCCGCTAATAATCCTTGAGGAATAATCAGGTTTAACCTTAATTTTTTCACGAAAAGTTGCCAGAAAATGGCCATGGCTCATGCGTAGAGCTTCGGGCATAAATATAGTAACGTTCTGGCCAATGGTACGTTCTTTTGCCAAATTAAACATAACCAGTGCAGCGCGATTGAGATCACGAATTTTGCCATAAAAATCTGCATGCACGATCGCTAAAGGACAATGGGAAAATACCGACTCTGCAACGCGTGCACCTAACCCTACTTGGTATAAAGGCTCATAGTGGCGAAAAGTCATGGTGCCCAAGTGGTGTTCTGTGATAGGAATACCAAGGTGTTCGGCTAATTTAAGCATTGAAATCGTATATTCCAAACGATTTGGTGAGACGCTAATCCATCATATAACAACCCCGTTACGTTGCTAGTGTGTCTAAAAATTCCCCTGGCACCCGTTCCTGCCTGTTGAGATTGCCCATGATGCAAAACAGTTCTAATCCCCTCTAAAAACGGACCCTTTTGTTCTTCCTTCAGGTCAAGAAAATCGCAGATTAATCTGAACATCAAATCTTTTCGTAGATGCCCAAAAATTGACTGCATAGGCGTATTACAATAAATAAGAAGCTCCGTTTGCAGATCAATAATGCCAACAGCATCAATCATGCTATCCAGTGCTCCAAGACACGCTGCAATGGCTGCCTTATAAGCAACACTCGTAGCCCTTTGATGAGCAACGTCACCCCCATCAACAGGGGGATCAAGTAGCTCAACACCTAATTTTTTCATCAACACACCAACCGAACGTTCCATTAAACTGCCGGCTCCAGACAATGAAGAAGTGGAGAAACCCGTACAAGAAGAAGCTTCATCCCTACCGTCATCAGCTGTGCGCCGAACAGAAGCGGTTAGAGACTCTTCCGGAGCCTCAGAAACAGGCTCAGAGAAGGGGACAGGGGCATGTTTTTCTGGAAGAAGTGGAAGAGAAGATACAACTGCCGATCGTCTTGAAGGAAGAGCTGGAGGTGGCACGACCGTTGATACTCTTGGCACAGCGGCGACTAAAGCCGTAGGACGGGCAAATGGCGCGGCAGTTAAAGAACCCCGCGTACAAAGGGCGGGAAGATGATCCGTATCAGCAGCTGCATGAAGGGGTTTTACGCCGTGCAGGAAACTTACTCCTAGCACGAAGAACAGGAAAAAACGCTTAAGAAATGACACTGTACAAACAGATGATAAATAAAGAGACAGCTTCATTCCCTCCAAATAATAAACTCAGACACCTTCTAATCTTTATGATAGCAGACGATTTTCTTAAAAATAATATTAATATTATTTAAAATCCATTCCGTTAAGTAAAAAAAACCGCACCCTTTACAGTGAGGTTATCTCTGAACTAAAAATAGATTGTAGATTACTTTAGAAAATATGGCTCCCCGAGACGGACTCGAACCGCCGACCCAGTGGTTAACAGCCACTTGCTCTACCAGCTGAGCTATCGGGGAACATGCATTCTTATCTAGCACAGTCTGCTTAGCAGGGCAAAAGATTTTTCAAAAAAAAGGAGTTATTTATGTCAGAAGTTGATCCCCGTCTGTTAGAGATGCTGGTTTGTCCCCTTACAAAGACCCGTCTTGTCTATAATAAGGAAGCGCAGGAATTGGTTAGTGACGTTGCTGGTTTAGCGTACCCCATTCGCCAAGGCATCCCGATTATGCTGGTGGATGAGGCACGACGCCTAGAGGCTGATCCAGCTCCGAACAGGCAGCCCGTCGCAAGCGATCATTAATTGCCGCCCCTAATCCCGTTAAAGGAACAGGCATGACAGCAATGCCTTTAAACAAAGAGGGATTATCAAGTTGATTGAGCATCGAAAATAAATTCGCCGCGGCTTCGCTCACATCCCCCTTGGAACTTAGGTTTAAATGCGCTTTAGAGGCCTCCAGGGGGCCAAAGCCTAAAAATGCCTCCTCGAGACCATGCTCTAAACAATTTAAGCGTAGCGGCAATTGCGGGGCATAGTGTCGTCTCATCATACCAGGGGCCTTAATGGCCATGGCGCCGATTTCCTGTTGAATTGTCTGACCAAGCATTTCTTCCAGAACCTCAACGGGCGTACCACCAGGGCGCAACAGAACAGGCACATCGGTCGTTAAGTCAAGAATCGTTGATTCAAGTCCCACCTGACAAGCTCCCCCTTCTAAAACAAAGGGCGTTCGTGATCCTAAACTTTGATAAACAGCTTCACGGGTTGTTGGGCTAATACGCATAGAACGATTAGCACTGGGAGCCGCCAATGGCTTTCCATAGGCCCTTAATAAATCTAAGGCCACAGGGTGGTTGGGCACACGAATTGCCACCGTTTCTAACCCGGCTGTTACCAAAGAACTGAGACCCGTTTGTTTTTTATTAAGAACAAGGGTTAAAGGGGAAGGATGGTCATGCCAAAAAACAGCCGCCACCTTTTTGGCCGCATCAGTAAAATAAGCCGTTTGTTGAGCCTGCTCATAATCTGAAACATGAATAATTAACGGGTTAAACTGAGGACGCTGTTTTAATTCATAAATCTTAGCCACAGCCTGCCCGTTCAAAGCATCGGCAGCCAGCCCATAAACCGTTTCTGTTGGCATAACGACCAGCTCGCCTTGTTCTAAAAGAGCGCAAGCCTGATGGATGACATTGTCTTGAAAATTCATGGTGAAGGAGGCTGTTAATTCCAAAGATTCGATTACTTTAAAGGTTTATGAAGGACACAAACAAGATTGTTTATAAAATTTCGAGCGAAAAAACACCCACTCCAGAAAATAAATTCACAATATTAACTATTTATTAACACTTTAAAACTAAATTCACAATATTAACTATTTATTAACACTTTAAAACTAAATTCACGTTGATATTTTATAG
>CAIVFQ010000042.1 GCA_903905285.1 uncultured Alphaproteobacteria bacterium | reverse complement strand
GACAACATAGCGATAACAGTTGAATTGATTGCGCCGATTGCGATGGATGAAGGCTTACGCTTTGCCATTCGTGAAGGTGGTCGCACCGTCGGTTCTGGTGTCGTCTCTCAAATCGTGAAATAAGAGAAAGTATAATGGAAACTCAAAATATAAGAATCAAGTTAAAAGCTTACGATCATCGATTGCTCGATCAATCGGTGAAAGAAATTGTGAATACAGCCAAACGGACGGGTGCGCGAGTCCGTGGGCCTATTCCAATTCCTACGAGCAACCAAAAATTTACGGTGAACCGTTCACCGCATATTGATAAAAAGTCGCGTGAGCAGTTCGAAATTCGTACGCATAAGCGTTTGATCGATATTGTGGACTGGTTGCCGCAAACAGTAGATGCCCTGATGAAGCTGGATTTAGCTTCAGGGGTCGATGTGGAAATTAAATTGTAGGAACCTATGAAAATGAGAACAGGATTAATTGCAGAAAAAATTGGGATGACGCAGATCTTTACCGCTAATGGTACGCAGATTCCCGTTACCGTGTTGAAAGTTGAAACTTGCACGGTCATTGCACAGAGAACTGAATCTGTAGATGGATATAATGCAGTTCAAATTGGATGTCGTACAGTCGCCGCCAGTAAAGTTAGTAAGCCCTTGCGTGGTTATTTTGCCAAACAAGAGTTAGAGCCTTGCAAATTCTTAAAAGAATTCCGCGTGGATGCCGCTAACGTGCTGGCTGTTGGTGAGAAGTTAGACGCCACCCACTTTGTTGCTGATCAATATATTGATGTCACAGGTGTTAGTATTGGTAAAGGCTTTGCCGGAGCCATGAAGCGCCATCACTTCGGTGGATTGAGGGCAACTCACGGTGTTTCCGTTTCTCACCGGAGTCATGGTTCTACTGGTAACCGTCAAGATCCTGGAAAAGTGTTCAAAAACAAAAAAATGGCTGGACACATGGGGGCAAGACGTGTAACAAAGTTAAACTTAAGCATTCATTCGATTGATAGTGAACGAGGTTTGCTTTTCGTTAAGGGAAGCGTTCCAGGAGCTAAAAAAAGTCTTCTTTATGTGCGTGATGCGATTAAAAAGCAGTCAGCAAGCTAAGTTTAAGTAGTGTGTGGTTTGAAGAAAATGAAATTAACAGTTGTTACAAATAATAAAAAATCAAGTACTGAGATTGACCTCGAAGAATCTGTGTTTGGTCTAGAAGCCCGTCAAGATATTTTGGCAAGAGTGGTAACCTGGCAATTGGCAAAGCGCCAAGCGGGAACCCACAAAACCAAAGAAATTGGCGATGTTAGAGGTACAACGAAAAAGATGTACCGTCAAAAAGGTACTGGTGGCGCACGTCATGGTAGCAGACGTGGGGCACAGTTCCGCGGCGGTGGTATTATATTCGGACCCGTTGTTCGTGATCACAGCTATGATTTGCAGAAGAAAGTTCGTAAACTGGGTTTGAAGATGGCTTTATCTGCCAAGGTTCAAAGTGGAGATCTGATTGTTGTTGATGATCTTAACCTTGAGAATGCAAAAACTCAGTTCGCTTTGCAGTATTTTAAATATTTAAACGGAGCTTCGGCGCTGTTAATTGACGCAGATCAAGTTGATGCGAATATGCTAAAGGCGATTGCGAACTTGGAGAAGATCGATATTCTGCCGCAGATTGGTGCGAACGTTTACGATATTCTTCGCAAAGATAAAGTTATTTTGACAGTGGCTGCTGTAAAAAGTTTGGAAGCGAGATTGAAATGAAGACTAAACAAAAAGCTAGCTTTCGTGACTATGATGTCATTCGTTATCCTTTATTGACTGAAAAATCGAACTTGTTAACAGAGAAGTCTCAGTATTTTTTTGCAGTCTCTTTGGATTCTAATAAAAAAGAAATTAAGCAAGCGATCGAAAATCTGTTTCACGTTAAAGTGGTTGCCGTTAATACCCTTATTAGAAAAGGCAAGCAAAGAGTATTTAAGGGTCGTAAGGGTTTGCAGTCAGATATGAAAAAAGCGATGGTTAGCCTTGAGCCTGGCCAAAAGCTAGACATGACTACGGGAGTGTAACACAATGGCCTTAAAAAAATATAAAGCCACGACAGCCCCGCAACGGCAGCTTGTCAATATTGATCGTAGTGAGCTTTGGAAGGGTAAGCCTTTTAAAGCTTTGACAGTTGGTATTAGCGAGAAAAGTGGCCATAACAATTCAGGTCGTATTACGATTTGGCATAAAGGTGGCGGACATAAGCGTCGTTATCGTTTGGTTGATTTCAAGCGCAATAAGCTTGACATGGTCGGTACGGTTGAACGTATTGAATATGACCCAAACAGAAGCGCGTTTATTGCCTTGATAAAATATCAAGATGATGACTACAGCTACATTTTGGCCCCACAACGTTTGCTCGTTGGTGATCAGGTTGTGTCTGCTGAAAAAGCTGATATAAAGCCTGGTAACTCAATGATGTTGAAAAATATTCCTTTAGGGACTATTGTTCATAATGTCGAGATGAAAGTTGGTAAGGGCGGTCAGATCGCAAGGTCTGCTGGATCTTATGTTCAGATTATGGGCAGAGACGCAGGTCAGATAACTGTTAAGTTGTCTTCCGGCGAGGTTCGTTTGTTAAAAGGTGAATGCCGGGCAACAATCGGTTCTGTATCTAACCCTGACCATCAAAACCGTTCTTATGGTAAAGCTGGTCGGATGCGTTGGTTGGGTATTCGTCCAACTGTTCGTGGTGTTGCCATGAACCCAGTCGATCACCCATTAGGTGGTGGTGAAGGTAAAACCTCTGGTGGACGTCATCCTGTGACGCCATGGGGTAAGCCGACAAAAGGTAAGAAGACGCGTCAGAACAAGCGTACAGATAAATTAATTATTAGAAGACGTAAATAAACGGAGAATCCAACGTGCCAAGGTCTGTCTGGAAAGGTCCTTTTTTTGACCGCTATTTATTAAAGAAAGCCGAGACTGTTTTAGCCTCTGGCAGAAAAGACGTTATAAAGACGTGGTCAAGACGGTCAACAATTATCCCGCAATTTGTGGGGGTCACCTTTGGTGTCCATAATGGTCATAAATTTATACCTGTTTTAGTATCTGAAAACATGGTAGGTCATAAGTTGGGTGAATTTTCACCAACTCGTACTTATCATGGGCATGGTGCTGATAAGAAAGCCAAACGGTAAAGTGAGTATTGATGATGCAATCTAAAACAGCGCAAGCCATTTTAAGGTCTATTCGTGTAAGTCCACAAAAGTTAAACTTATTGGCAGCTAAAATTCGCGGTATGAAAGTTGATAAAGCTATCACTTTTTTGACTTTTTCTTCTAAACGATCTGCAAAGGACGTTAAGAAGAATTTACTTTCAGCAATTGCTAATGCTGAGAACAATCATAATATGGATATTGACCGTTTATACGTGCATGAAGCCTATGTTAGCCCTGGAATTAAATTAAAAAGATTCCAAGCGCGTGCAAAAGGAAAAGCAGGGTCGATCCATAAGGTTTTCAGTCATCTGAGTATCAAAGTTTCGGAAAAAGAGGTTTAGGATTATGGGTCAAAAGGTTAACGCCATTGGACTTCGGCTCGGTATTAATAAAACGTGGGATTCACGTTGGTTTGCCGGTAAAGATTATGCTACTTTGTTGCATCAAGATCTGGCTATCAGGAATTATGTCCATAGCACGCTAGTGCAGGCAGGTATTGCTAAGGTTGTTATTGAGCGATCAGCAAAGAAAGCCCGTCTTAGCATTTATACAGCCCGCCCGGGTGTCTTGATTGGCAAAAAGGGCGCTGATATTGAAAAGCTGAAGCAAAAATTGAGTGCCATGACGAAAGCAGAAATTGGCATCAATATTATTGAAGTGCGCAAGCCGGAACTGGATGCTCGTCTTATTGCTGAGGGAATTGCCCAGCAAATCGAAAGACGTGTTTCTTTTAGACGTGCGATGAAGCGCGCTATGCAGTCAGCAATGAAGTTGGGTGCCCTTGGTATCCGCGTCAATTGTTCTGGTCGCTTAGGCGGAGCAGAGATCGCCCGTATGGAATGGTACCGTGAAGGTCGCGTTCCTTTGCATACCTTACGCTCTGACATTGATTATGGTGTAGGGGTCGCTAAGACCACTTATGGGACGTGCGGCATTAAAGTTTGGGTTTATAAGGGTGAGATTAAAGAGCATGACCCTATGGCTCAAGATAAAAAGACCAATGAATACGTATTAAATCGCTAGATTTTTTGAGGGCGTTATGTTATTACCTAAAAAAACAAAGTTCAGAAAAGCTTTTAAAGGCCGTATACATGGTCTTGCAAAGTCAGGGACTACCGTTAGCTTTGGAAGCTATGGCTTGAAAGCTGTTGAGCCGGCGCGTATTACAGCGCGTCAAATTGAGGCAGCCAGACGGGCTATTACACGCCATATTAAGCGTGTTGGAAGAGTCTGGATTCGTATTTTCCCAGATGTTCCGGTTTCAAAGAAGCCAGCTGAAGTTCGTATGGGTAGCGGAAAAGGCTCACCTGAATTTTGGATTTGTCGTGTAAAGCCAGGTCGCGTCATGTTTGAGCTTGACGGGGTGGCTGCTGATGTGGCAGAAAAGGCTTTCGAGTTGGCGGCTGCAAAGTTGCCAATCGGAACACGATTCGTGAAACGAATGGCTTAGTAGTTATTAAGGTTTATAGAAGTGAAATTTCAAGAACTTGCAAGTAAGACAATATCTGAGTTGTATCAACATGCTTTGGATATAAAAAAAGAGATGCTGAATCTTCGTATACAGGCTAAAACAAGCCAGTTAACAAATTCAGCGAGAATTCGTGAATGTAGGCGTGATTTTGCCCGCATTCAAACCAAGCTAAAACATATTAAATCAGTTTAAGGGAAGATTCATGCCTCGCCGTATTTTGCAAGGAATTGTTGTTAGTGATAAGGGTGACAAGACGATCATCGTTCGCGTTGAAAAGAACGTTATGCATCCCCTTTATAAAAAGAATATTAAAAAGCATAGTCGTTATGCAACACATGACCCTGAAAACAAATATAAGATGGGTGACATGATTAGCATTATCGAGTCGAAGCCGATTTCGAAGACAAAAAAATGGATAGTTTCTGAACAGTCTGCTTAATAAGTTTAAGAATACAAAGAGAGTGTAGTAAATGATACAGGTTGAAAGCCGTTTAGATGTGGCAGATAATTCAGGGGCCAAAGAGGTTTTGTGTATCAAAGTCTTGGGCGGATCAAAGCGTAGATATGCGTCTGTTGGAGATGTTATCGTTGTTTCGATAAAAGACGCCATGCCTCGTGGTAAAGTGAAAAAAGGTGACGTCCATCGGGCTGTTATCGTTCGCACCCGTCAGGCTATTAAAAGGATCGATGGGTCTTTGATCGCCTTCGACCAAAATGCCGCTGTCTTAATTAATAAACAGGGCGAGCCTATTGGAAGTCGTATTTTTGGTCCTGTAACAAGGGAACTGCGGTCTTCAGGGTATATGAAAATTATTTCTTTAGCGCCAGAGGTTATATAATGACGCAGCCTAAATTTAAAGTAAAACGTGGCGATATCGTCCAGGTTATGGTTGGTAAAAATAAGGGTAAGCAAGGGCAAATCCTTAAGGTTATCTTGGATGATGCGAAGGCTATTGTAGAAAGCGTTAACGTCGTAACAAGAAACTCCAAACCTTCGGCGACCAATCCTGGGGGGCCAATACAGAAAAATCTTCCTATTCATATATCTAATTTATCGCTGATCGACCCTTCAAATGGGAAGCCTGCAAGAATTGGATATAAGTTAGAGGATGGTCAAAAAGTTCGGTTCTTTAAAAAGACTGGTACTGTTTTAAATGATTTAAAGTCTTAAGAAATTGAGAGTAAAATGACTGGCTTAAAAGAAAAATATAGTGCCAATTTAAAGCCTCAAATCATGAAAGATTTGGGGATAGAAAATAGTCACCGCGCACCTAGGGTAACAAAAGTTGTTATCAACATGAGTGTCGGTGAGGCAGCACAAGATAGTAAGAAACTTCAATTCGCTGTAGATGATATGATGGCAATTGCGGGGCAAAAACCCATTTTGACACGGGCTAAAAAGTCTATTGCCGCTTTTAAATTAAGAGAAGGCATGAACATTGGTGTTAAGGTCACCCTAAGACGTGACCAAATGTATGACTTTTTGGATCGTTTGATCAATATTGCTCTGCCACGGGTTCGTGACTTTAGAGGTTTATCCAAACGCAGTTTTGATGGTAAAGGAAACTATTCTTTAGGTCTTAAAGAGCAGATTATTTTTCCAGAAATAAACTATGACAAAGTTGATAAGATTCGTGGTATGGATGTAACTGTTTGTACCACTGCTGAAACGGATGAGGAAGCTCTTCATCTTTTAAAAGCAATGAATTTTCCGTTTGCTAATTAGACACGAAGATTGATACGAGGAATTGTATGGCTAAGAAAAGCGCTATAGAGAACAATAATAAAAAACGGCGGTTAGCGGCGGCACGAGGCCCGTTAAGAGAAAGTTTAAAAAAAGTAATTAAAGATAAGGCTTCAACTTTTGAAGATCGTATTGAAGCTGTGCATAAGTTAGCGCAACTTCCTCGGAATACAGCTGTCGTTCGCATTAGAAATCGTTGTGAGGTTACGGGGCGTCCTCGTAGTTTTTACAGAAAGTTTAAAATGTCGCGTATCGCTCTAAGAGAATTAGGTTCGCAAGGGTTAATCCCTGGTTTAGTTAAATCAAGCTGGTAGTAAAAAAAATGACAATATTAGATCCCATTGGTGATTTGTTAACAAGAATTCGTAACGGCCAAATGGTTGGCAAAGCGTCTGTTGGCACTCCTGCTTCTAATGCTCGTATAAGAGTTTTAGATGTTTTAACGGAAGAAGGGTATATCAGAGGATATACTAAAGACATAGACGAGAGAGGTCATCCTACTTTAAGAGTTGAGTTGAAATATCTCGAAGGACAGCCTGTTATTCGCATGCTTAAGCGCGTTTCAACACCTGGTAGAAGAGTTTATTCCTCTATCAAAGATTTGAAGCTGGTTTACAACGGGTTAGGTATTAATATACTCTCAACCTCTGTGGGCGTGATGTCGGACGTTAAGGCGCGTCAGTTGTCTGTTAGTGGTGAAGTCATTTGTTCAGTGTTTTAGGAATTTAAAATGTCAAGAGTCGGTAAAAACGAAATCGTTGTTCCAAGCTCGGTAAGCTGGTCTCAGAACGGACAAGTTCTTTCCTTTAAAGGGAAAATGGGTGAAGAAAGCTACGCCCTTCCAGAGGTTATTTCATTAGAAAAAACCGATAAAGGGATTAAGCTAACTCCCGTTAATGAGACAACAGCTGTCCGCAGAATGTGGGGGACAACACAACGTAATATTTTTAATATCGTAAAAGGTTTAGATCAAGGTTTTACGGTTAATATAGAGCTGGTTGGTGTGGGATACAGGGCTGCAGTTGCTGGTAGTAAATTGACGATGCAGCTTGGATTTAGTCACGATGTTGTGTTCGATGTTCCTCAGGGAATTACGATTAGATGTGATAAGCCAACAACGATTGCGGTTACGGGACCTTCTAAACAAAAAGTAGGGCAAGTTGCAGCTGTGTTAAGTTCAAATCGTCCGCCTGAGCCTTACAAAGGCAAAGGAATGATTCGCGAGAATCAATTTGTCGTAAGAAAAGAAGGAAAGAAAAAGTAACATGACATCAACGTCAGAACTACGCCAAAAAAGAAAAGACCGTCAGCGTACAAAATTAAAAAGAATATCTCCTGATAAGCTTCGGTTAACGGTTCATCGTACCAATAAGCATATGTATGCGCAGATAATAGATGACACGAAATCAGCAACTCTGGTATCCTCTTCAACACTTAGTGAAGCGGCGAAAGAATTGAAATCAGGGTCAAATAAAGAAGCAGCTTCCTTAGTTGGAAAGCTTATTGCTGAGCAAGCCCTGAAAAAAGGCATCACAGAAGTTGCGTTTGATCGTTCTGGTTTTCTGTATCATGGACGAATACAAGTGCTGGCTGAAGCCGCTCGCGAACATGGATTAAAATTTTAGGATTAATGAATAAATGGCAAGACCTTCATCAAACGAAAATTTAAAAGAAGACCAACAGCTCGTTGAAAAACTTGTTAGTGTTCGTCGTGTGACAAAAGTTGTTAAAGGTGGTAAAACATTGCGCTTTTCAGCTTTGGTTGTCGTCGGCGATGGACGTGGACGTGTTGGTTATGCCAATGGTAAAGCACGTGAAGTTCCTGATGCCGTTAGAAAGGCTTCTGAAAAGGCACGTAAAACGATGATCCGCGTTCCGTTACGGGAAGGCAGAACGCTTCACCACGATGTCCAGGCACGTGTTGGGGCAAGTCGCGTTTTCTTGCGGACAGCATCAGCAGGTACCGGTGTGATTGCCGGCGGAGCGATGCGCGCTGTGTTTGAAGCTTTAGGTTTGCATGATGTTGTTAGTAAGTCAGTGGGAACACCGAATTATCACAACGTGGTGCGGGCAACAATTGAAGCTTTGAAATCGGTTTCTTCTCCGCGCCAAATTTCAATTAAACTTGGCAAAAAGCTTAGTGATATCGTGGCTCGCCGTGATTCCCCAGGAAAGAACAGTGGTGTTTCTTCTGGTGATCAGGTTGATTCCGGTAATTAAATACAAGCAATTAAATCCAAGAAAACCGAATAGAGTTTATGATGGCAACAAAAACAAAAACACCTAGCGTATCCAAAGCAATGCTTAAGATACAGCAATACGCCAGTCCCATTCGACGGGATGGTCGTCAACTTCTTTATTTAAAGTCGTTGGGGTTAGGAAAAATGAATGCTGTGCGGCAACTTGAAGACAATCAAACTGTTCGGTCATTGTTGGCTAAGCTTCCGCATATGGTACGGGTTATTTCAGAATAGTTTTTTCTGTAATTAGGGATAAAAAATGACATTTCAATTAAATACAATTAGAGACAATCCAGGTGCACGCACCGTTAAGAAACTTTTGGGGCGGGGAATTGGATCTGGTCTTGGTAAGACTTCTGGTCGTGGTGGAAAAGGCCAAACAGCCCGTTCTGGTGTTGCGCTTAATGGTTTCGAAGGTGGTCAAACACCTATCTATCGCCGTTTGCCAAAACGTGGTTTCGTCAACATCCATCGCATGTCTATGTACGAGTTGGATTTTCACAAGATCAATCAAATCATCTCAAAAGGTATTCTATCCGGTGATGCACAGATTGATCGCGATTTTTTGATTCAACATCGTTATATGCCGAAGCACATTGAAGGTGTTTCATTAATTGCAAATGGAGTTCCTCCGCAATTAGCAGTTAAGGTTGCTGTTACCCGTGCCAGCAAGAACGCACAGACTATGCTTGAAAAAGCTGGTGGTTCTCTTATTATCGAGTAACAATATTTTTAGAACAGGTTTGTAATGGCTTCTGCAATAGAACAATTAGCGGCAAGTGTTAGTTTATCATCCTTTAAAAAAGCCGAAGATTTAAAAAAACGAATCTGGTTCACTTTGGCGGCTCTGGTTATTTATCGTCTTGGTACTTATGTGCCTCTTCCTGGTATTAATCCTTTAATTATTGCCGAGTTCGCTCGCAATAATTCGGGTGGAATATTGGGGATATTGGATATGTTTTCGGGTGGTGCGATTGGTCGTATGACCATCTTCTCCTTGAACATTATGCCGTACATTTCTGCTAGCATCATCGTTCAGCTGTTAACATCGGTTTCACCGCATTTAGAGGCTTTGAAAAAAGAAGGCGAAAGCGGTAAGCGCAAGCTTAACCAGTATACGCGTTATGGAACAGTTCTGTTGGCGTGTATTCAGGGTTTTGGTATTGCTGCCGGTTTGGAAAAAATAAATGGACATACAGGGGCCGCGGTTATAGACCCTGGTTTTATCTTTCGTTTGACAACTGTGGTGACTTTGACGGGCGGAACCTTATTTATCATGTGGCTGGGTGAGCAAATTACGTCACGTGGTATTGGTAACGGGACGTCTTTGATTATCTATTCTGGTATCGTGGCAAACCTGCCTCAGGCTGTTTTTAACACCTTTGAGTTGGGTCGTCAGGGTGCTTTATCCGCTATTGTTATTATTTCGATTTTATCGATGATTGCATTGGTTATTGGATACATTGTGTTTATGGAAAAGGCGCAACGAAGAATTCCGATTCAGTATCCCAAGCGCCAAGTTTCAGCCAACATGCCGGCTGTTTCTCAAAGTACTCATTTGCCTTTAAAGCTTAACAGTGCAGGGGTTATTCCACCGATTTTTGCTTCATCGTTGCTGCTTTTGCCGGCGACAATCGTTGGTTTTTCTAGTCCGGCGCCTGATTCGTGGTTTGCTTCGATTGCTCGTATATTCAGTCATGGGCATCCTCTTTATATTGCCTTGTTTATATCGTTGATTATTTTCTTTGCTTTCTTTTATACAGCTCTGATGTTTAACCCTAGTGAAACAGCAGAAAATTTAAGAAAAATGGGAACTTACATTCCGGGGATTAGGCCTGGTCAGCAGACGGTTGATTACTTAGACTACGTTTTGACGCGTCTAACAGCTGTGGGTGCCTTATACTTGGCCTCTATCTGTGTGTTGCCGGAGCTTATACTGGCGCGGGTCTCGTTACCCTTTTATTTTGGTGGTACCAGTTTGCTTATTGTGGTCAGTGTTACGATTGATACGATCTCACAAGTTCAGTCACATTTGGTTGCGCATCAATATCAAGGCCTTATCAAAAAATCCAAGTCTAAAGGTAAATAGCTTTTATGATCTTAGTTTTTTTAGGCCCGCCAGGTTGTGGTAAGGGAACGCAGGCGCAATTTCTACGTGAGGATTGTGGTTTTTGTCATCTTTCGACGGGCGAGATGCTGCGATCAGAGGTGGAAACGAAAAGCGACCTCGGTTTAAAAATTGCTGAGACAATGAAGTCGGGGCTTTATGTCAGTGACGAAATAATATTGGATATCATCAAAAAAAACCTTGATCAAGCGCAGGCAAGAGATGTACTATTTGATGGATTTCCGCGCACCCTAGTTCAGGCCAAGGCTTTCGAAAATGTTCTTGAAAGCCAAGGGAAGAAGGTAGACTTCGTTGTTTATTTTTCAATAGCTGACTCTGTTCTTGTTGAAAGAATTACGGGTCGCTTCAATTGCACAGAGTGTGGGCGCGTTTATCACGAAAAAAATAATAAGCCCCAGGTTGATGGAATTTGTGATACTTGTGGGGGCAGTCGCTTTATTCGTCGTGAGGATGATACTGAGGAAAGCTTACAGAAACGCTTGAAGATTTATTACGAAAACACCCATCCGCTTATAGATTTTTATAAAAATAAAGGCATATTGGTTGAAATTGATTCCTCACAAAGTTTAAATCGTGTAAAAGAACAAGTATCATCAGTCATTAACCGTTTTTAAGTCGCATTTAAGGAGAAACAAAACGTGGCCCGTATCGCAGGTGTAAACATACCGACCCAGAAGAAAGCAGTGATTGCCTTAACATATATTTATGGTATTGGTAATCATCGTGCTCAAGAAATTATGGCTGAAGCTAATGTGAATACAGAAAAACGTGTAAACGAGCTGTCGGATCAAGAGGTTTTACAAATACGTGAAGTTATTGATCGCGGTTTTCAAGTTGAAGGTGATTTGAGACGCGAAATTTCAATGAACATTAAGCGTTTAAAGGATTTGCGTTGTTACCGCGGTATGCGCCATAGTAAGGGCTTGCCGGTAAGAGGGCAAAGAACACATACCAATGCAAGAACACGCAAAGGTAAAGCAGTCGCTATCGCTGGTAAGAAGATGGTTGGGAAATAAGTAGGAAGTTAACGATTTATGGCACAAAAGACAACAGCACGCGTAAAACGCAGAGAAAGAAAGAATATTGTTACTGCGGTTGCGCATATCAATGCGACTTTCAATAACACCCTTGTTACGATCGCCGATGAGCAGGGGAATACAATTTCCTGGTGTTCGTCTGGAATGATGGGATTTAAGGGATCACGGAAATCAACACCTTATGCTGCACAGATTGCTGCTGAAGACGCAGGAAAAAAGGCAGCTGAGCATGGTGTTAAAACAGTAAGTGTTATCGTTAAGGGCCCAGGGTCTGGACGCGAGACAGCTTTGCGAGCCTTGCAATCAGTCGGATTTAATATAACCTCAGTGCGTGACGTAACGCCTGTGCCCCATAACGGTTGTCGTCCCCCAAAGCGCCGACGCGTTTAAGGGAAAAAGGTTTCTTTCTAAAAGCTTGAATAAGAGGTTCTATTGTGATTGAAATGAATTGGCAATCATTGATTAAGTCAGAAAAATTAAATGTAAAGTACTTGGACGCCAATCTAAGGGATGCAGAAATTATTGTGGAGCCCCTTGAGAGGGGTTTCGGTATGACCTTGGGTAATGCTTTGAGAAGGGTTTTATTATCTTCTTTGCAGGGATCTGCTATTACCTCTGTAAAAATAGAGGGTGTCCTTCACGAGTTTTCGGCTATCCCTGGCGTTTTAGAAGACGTTACAGATATCGTTTTAAACTTAAAAACAATTGGCGTTAGACTGCATTCAGATTTGCCTAAAAAGGTGCGAATATCCACCGTTGGTCCAAAGGTTGTGAAAGCCAAAGACATTCAGTCGACGGCTGATGTGGATATTTTAGACCCTGAGACAGTTATTTGCACCCTAGAAGATGGTGTGCAGCTGAACATGGAGCTGGTCATTCAAAACGGAAAATCCTATGTGTTGGCGAGTCAGCATGTTTATGAAGATAAACCGATCGGTGTTATTCCGATTGATTCGATTTTTAGCCCCGTTAAGCAAGTTGTTTATAAAGTTGAACAAACCCGCGTTGGTCAGCGGACCGATTATGATAAATTGACAGTTCGCATTAAAACAGACGGTTCTATTAAACCAGATGATGCTATTGGTTATGCAGCACGTATTTTGCAAGATCAATTCCAGCAGTTCATTAATTTTGAAGAACCCAAAGCTCATGAAAAACGGGAAACAAAGGACGAACTGCCGTTCAACCATAATCTGCTAAAGAAAGTGGACGAATTAGAGTTGTCAGTACGTTCGGCAAACTGTTTGAAAAACGAAAACATATTTTATATTGGCGATTTAGTTCAGAAATCTGAAAATGATATGTTAAAAACGCCTAACTTTGGCCGTAAATCTTTGAATGAAATTAAAGAAGTTTTGGCGCAAATGGGACTTGGCTTTGGTATGAATATACCAACGTGGCCGCCAGAAAATATTGATGAGTTAGCCAAGACACTTGAAGATCCCTTTAATTAAGAAAACGCAGTAGGATAGAACAATGAGACATAAGATTGCCGGTCGTAAACTAAACCGTACAAGTTCACACCGTAAAGCCTTGTTTAAGAATATGGCGCAAGCCCTTATTCAGCACGAACAGATTAAGACAACTTTGCCAAAAGCAAAGGAATTGCGGCCTGTTGTTGAGAAGCTTATAACCCTTGGAAAAAAAGGGACTTTGGCTGCCCGTCGTCAGGCGATCTCCCAGATTCAAGATCAGGGTTGTGTTTCTAAGTTGCTTGATATTTTGGCCAAAAGATTTTCTGGTCGTTCAGGTGGATACACCCGTATCATGAAATCGGGTTTCCGTTATGGTGACAATGCACCTATGGCTATTATTGAATTTGTTGACTTTGATCCAACAGCTTCGGTAGCAAACTCAGTAACAGAAGTTTCTGCTTAACACCTTATTGATCTTTTCTTCGTAGATTATATTGGCAATCTTTGGCTTTAGTTTCGAAGGTTGCTTTTTTTTTGTTAAAGAAATGAAGCTGCTAGCGAATTATATTGAAGCATCTTGCTCAATCCCTGATCCAGTTTCACCATGGTTAAGTCACAATCTGGGCTTTCATCGGTTGACCATATTTTCAAAATATAAAAGAAAAACAAGGCAAAAGCGTGCGTTTTAAAGGCGCCCAAGATATTACCTGTATTAAGGTCAGCTTGTTGCAAAGTTTGACGTGACCATTTTAGGGCATAAGGTAGAATATCTTTCATCCAGCAGGGGGCAGTGACTAAATCGTCAAGTAGGCGCTTCATGGCCTGTCGCCGGGGCTGCAAAACCTCTAATACCGTCATGACGCTTTCAAAGAGACAATCGTGCGGATTATCAGGGACGACCTGTGAGACGGACTGGCTTGCCACGTGATCCCATAAAAGCAATAAAATGGATAAGGGGGTAGGGCAATGGTTGAGAATATCACTTTCTATTTTTTCACAGTAAATTGTTAAACGCTGAGGGGTCAGGCCTGATAAGCCTTCCTTTTCAAGTAGCTCCCATGCCCTTTGAATTACTGTTTCTGACATTTAGCTGCTTTCTCCCAAGCTTGAAGAATCGTGGTGACATTATGCCGCATCATCTCCTCATAAGTGGCGGCGGGTCCGGTGGTTGTTGATAACGAATCGGCATAAAGTATTCCTTGCAATGTGAGGCCGGTTTCTTCGGCTATTTGTTGCAACAATCGAGGGCTGGCCAAATTCTCCACAAAAATAGCTTTAATGTTTTTTGATTTAATCAAGTCGATTAAAGTTGCCACTTTTTGGGCAGAGGCTTCGGTGTCTGTGCTAATGCCAACAGGGGCCAAAAACTGAATGTTATAAGCCTTACCAAAATACCAAAACGCATCATGGGTTGTGACCACCAGTCGTTGATTTTCGGGGATTCGTTCAAATTGTTTGCGAATCCAACGGTCAAGAAGATCTAATTGTTCAAGAAACTTCTTTTCATTTTTTTTGTACAAACATCGATTCGTGGGATCATGCTCACTTAAGAACTTAGTGATATTGATAACATACACTTTTGCGTTATTAATATCATGCCATAGGTGGGGATCTAGGGGTTCTGTCCGGGGGGTGATACCATCACTGGTGCGGCAGACTTTGCCTGTGAATCCGGCGCTCATAATCATCTTCTCAATGCTCTTTTCAAAGTCCAGGCCATTAATAAAAATAATGTCAGCTTGGGCTAAGGCTATGGAATCTTTTGGTGTTGGTTGATAGGTGTGCGGGTCCGATTCTAAAGGGACAATAGAATCAATTTGAACAGCATCATTTCCTTCAGTGATTTTCTGAACGAAATCTTTTAGAATGCTGAAGCTTGTCACTATTTTTATAGGGCCAGCAGATATTGAACTTGCTGACAAAGTGCCCGCCGTTGTAAAAATAATTCCTATGATTGATAAGATTGTTAAAGCCACTTATGTTTTACTCTGCATATTAATTATTTCTTTTGAAGATAATAGGTGCAGACAAGTTCTGCTTTCTATTTAAAAATAGTTCCTTATGAAACCAATAACAAATAAGCACAACAGGAAGTTAGCAATAAATATTTTTTTGATCTAAAAAATAATTATCAAAGCCTGGCTTGTTAATTGAAATTTATAAATTCATTCTTATGTAGTGAGATATAAATGATTATTAAGGAATTGTAGAGAGAAAATTATGAAAAAAAGTTATCTATTAGGTGCTTATTTTTACATTGGTTTGTCAATTTTCCCAGCTTTGGCGATAGCCGCTTCATCAAACTTTTCCAGTATGGGCACAGCCAAGAGATCTCTTGTTTTTTTCGATGATGGACAAGACAATTTGGACACCCTTTCAAAAAAGTATCCACACCTTGCTGAGGTTGCTTTTAAGGATGAAACCACACAAATAAATTTACCACAAAACGTTATCTTCACCGGTATTACGCGCGGGACAATGCTAAGCTGTTTGAATGATGAACAGTATGCTCGATTGTATGCCGAAGATATGAGCCTTGATGAAGTGCTATGTCAGGAGATGTTGCTTTTTTGTTCTGTTATCACTCAAATTCCCTATGAAGACTTGGCTAAAGAAACTTCAAAAATAGGAACTTTAGTAGGTATACAAAAAAAGCTAAAAGAACTTGTAACAAAAAACCCTTCTTTTCAAGCGTTAAGACCCTTGAAACAACTTGTTTCCCTAAGAAGGCTAGATCCTTCAAGAACTCTTTTCGAGGAATTAGTGTTGGCGAGTTTAACAATCCAAGAAACAAGGCTTAAGCATGGTAAAGCACCTGTATTGTTTATGGGACGCTCACCTTCGCTTTTGAGAGTTATCTATGAAGAATTGGATAAATTCTATTATAAACCTACCGTTGAAAGTGAGTGGGAGAGTCATTGTCTAAGTCTTAGTTTTTCGGGGACACCCGATGCCAAGATGCTAAGGATTGATGAAGCTTTTAAAAATGAAGAAAAAAATGCTGTACGTAATATGGTTACAAGAAAAAGACTTGATTTCTATATGAATTATATGGACACACAAGGAATGCGTTCAGTTGGTGAAAGGCTGTATTTAGTTGAAAATTTCACAACTGGCGGAGGTCTGGTAACAATGCTGCGTGTTTTAAGATATTACTACCAAGTTCACTTGAAACGACCCATTATGCCTGATGTAACCTTGCTAGGAATGAACATATTATTTGGCACAGGCCAAAAGATCGGTTCATGCAGCCGCTTGAAAAAACAGGTACCTTAACAATTGACGCTAAAGTGGAGGGTATGCCAAAAATACAGATACAATCTTATCCTTTAGGCGTTAATAATACAGTGTTACGAGGTTTGGACATGCCGTTATTGCAAGACCATTTTTCTAAAGAAGTAGGTTTACCTGCTTGTAATTGGAATGAAAATCATAAAGAAATAATTGCAAAAGGGGGAGCCTTTCACGAACAATTTTATGAATGGTTAAGGCAGAAAACTTTGGCAACCCTGAAGGGGTATGAAAGTGCAGTGGCAAAATCTCGGTTTAAAGTGTTAGTCACCTTATCGCAAGCAAGCCTGATAGACAGTGTTGATTAATCTGAAATAAAAAATTATTAACTTAAAGTTTTCAATATGACTGAAGCCTTTGTCGCACCCCATCCGCCTTACTTATTAACTGTTTTTCTTGAAGATACAGACGCGACTGGTTTTGTCTACCATTCTAACTATTTAAAGTATTGCGAACGCGCCCGAACCGAATTACTGTATCATAAAGGTGTCAGCCATGCGAAGCTTATCGAAAGCCATCGCGCAATGTTTGTGGTGTATTCGATAGTGTGTCAGTTTTTGGCTCCAGCGCGCCTGGAAGATCAGCTGTTAATTTATACTGATATTGAAAGTATTCAAGGGGCGCGTATTAATTTAAAACAATCTATTGTAAAAGATGGTCAGCTTTTGGTAAAAGCAGATATAGCTTTAGCTTGCGTTGACCAAAATTCTCAACCACCGAAACCAATTCGTGTGCCGAAGTTTATTATTTCAGCGCTCAATTCCAAGACTTAGTATAATAAAGGGTATCTCATTTTATGGATCAATCAACATTACAAAACGCCGCTGCCAAAACAGTTGCTGTTGGTCAAGGTATGGCCCAGTCTTTGGCTGAACCCGTTGCGCCCGTCATGCATAGCCTAACCATGTGGGATTTGTTTTGGGGGGCGGCACCCATTATCAAGTTGGTGATGCTTGGTTTGATCATTGCGTCTATTTGGTCGTGGACAATTATTTTTAACAAAGTTTACCGTCTGCAACGGTTGAACAAAGCTGCTGATTCCTTTGAAGAGGCATTTTGGTCGGGTGGTTCGCTTGACGATTTATTCGATCGCATCCACAATCGTGTCCTTGATCCGTTGTCGACAATATTTTGTGCTGCTATGCGCGAATGGCGTCGATCCATTTCCAAAGGAATGGCACGGACAACCGAAGTTAGGGGGACTGTAGAGCAGCGCATCGATCGCGTTATGCAGGTGACCCTTAACCGCGAGATTCAACAACTTGAGCGGCACATGGGTTTCCTGGCCTCTTTAGGGTCTAACGCGGTGATCATTGGTTTGTTTGGAACAGTTCTGGGTATTATGAACAGTTTTGGCAGCATAGTGGGACAACAAAGCGCAAGCTTGGCTGTTGTGGCTCCCAGCATGGCAGAGGCGCTTTTTGCGACGGCTATTGGTTTAATTGCCGCCATACCTGCTGCGATTGCGTATAATAAATTGTCAAGTGATGTGAATCGTTACGAGAATCGGCTTGACGCCTTTGCCAGTGAATTTGGGGCAATTATCTCACGACAATTGGAAGAAGCAGTTTAATGGCGGGATCATCTTTACAGTCACCACGTGGTTCAACACGGAAACGGCGGCGAACTTTTCGTCCTAATACAGATATTAACATTACGCCTCTTGTCGATGTGATGTTGGTTTTGGTTGTTATTTTTATGGTGACGGCACCAATGATGACGGTTGGGGTGCCTGTTGATTTGCCGAAAACTCAGGCTGCACAAATGAATGATCAAGTTGAGCCGCTGGTCATTTCTGTTGATGCCCAAGGGCATGTCTTTTTGCAAGAAACAGAAATGCCTATAGAAATGCTGATTGGTCGTTTGCATGCAATTACAGGTAACAATCCAGACGCTAGAATTTATGTGCGGGGTGACAAGAAATTAGCTTACGGTCAGATTATGGAGATTATGGGGGCTGTTGCTTCGGCAGGGTTTTCTAAGGTTTCTTTAATCGCAGAAATGCCGACGTCTGAGCCCAGAAAGGTGACAAAAAATCCTTCTCCTCCTAAGGAGACTGCCGTGCCTGTGCCTTTAAAGCCAAAAACCCAACCTTCTTC
>CAIVFQ010000041.1 GCA_903905285.1 uncultured Alphaproteobacteria bacterium | reverse complement strand
GCCACAATAACTGCCTTGAGTACGACTATCTCTTCTTTGAGGGCTTCTATCTCTTTATCTTTTTTATCCATACAAAACTTATGAATGATTTGAACAAAACTTTAAACACTTTTTTCTTTCCCAACCTGGGTAGTTACAATTTTTTGTTAATTCACCTGTTCTTTCGCATTACGAAAGACAAGGTCGGTTTTTTTAAAGAATGTGAAAAAATATAGGGGGATTGTCTCAGCGTTATCTTCACACAAAGCTGGAAGTTTAAAGAAAGTCGTCTTATTCTAAACCAATGAAGCGACTTTTAAAAAAAATTTTACGGTCAACCGTTGGTCAGGCTGTCCTAGCATTCTTAGGATATGTGTACATCCAACTGGTTTATCGCACCAGCCGTTGGCAGTACAAAAATCGTCATATTGTCGAACAGCATTTAAATGCCAATAAACCGTTCATTATTTGCTTTTGGCATGGGCGTTTGATGATGATGCCGTTGGCTTGGCAATGGACCAGGCCCTTTAAAGTGTTGGTGTCCAAGCATGGCGACGGAACTTTCATTGGCAAAGTTGTACGATATTTTGGCGTTGACTGTGTCACCGGTTCAACAACCCGGGGTGGCGCAAAAGCATCGCTGGCGCTGATTCAATTGTCACGTGAAGGGGTTATTATTGGCATTACGCCTGATGGTCCCCGCGGACCTATTCATAAGGTATCACCAGGCACGGTTGCTTTGGCTAAATGGATGCAGGCCGACCTCATTCCTGTTACCTTTTCCACTCGCCAGCGGCGACACTTAAAAACATGGGATCGCTTTCTTTTCCCCTTCCCTTTTACCAAAGGAGTTTTTGTAATTGGCGACCCCATTCCTTATCCAAAAGATGATAGCGATCTTTCTCAAACCACCGCAGCCCTGCAGGAAAGTCTAAATACTTTAACGGCACAAGCTGACGACTGGGTCAGGTAATACGGCTGAAAATCATAAGAGTTTCTGCAACCATTTTATAGCAACACCACTGACACGGTCATCGTTCATGGCTTCATCAATCAGGCCGCGCTTTAAGCTTTCTGAATCTCCGAACATCTCTTCCATCAATTCATGCCATTGCAAGGCTAAATCGGCGGAAACGTTTTGTTCAACCTGATCAAGCAGACCATAGATACGTCCCCTATAATAGACATCTATTGCCTGATCAAGCCATGTCACAATTTCTGGCGCAAGAAAATGATCAGCATCCATTTGACCCTTTTTAAAGCCTTTTTCCCAAATAGAATGCTTAAGATTTGCGTGTTCTCTTCCATACAAATCATTGATCATATCCATTGCCTGTTTGGCGATCATGATACCAAACTCACTTTTTGGATCCCTATCAAGATGAGACCTAATTTGTTCCACCAAATCCGCCCAATTTTCTTCAAAGCTTTTCTTCTCATGGGCAGTAAATCTGGTTTTTAATCCCGTTTCAAAGTTTGCATACTGTTTAATCTCCTCTGGGTCTAGTACTTTGCCCGCCCAGGTTTTTTCAAGTTGTTGTGTCATACGATATACCTCAATCACTTTAATAATGGTTTTCCAAGGAATGGATTCATCATGACGACATTCAGAAATAACGCTTTTCAACGCTTGGCTAGCATCAAGTAACGCTTTTGCTTTTTCTTCTAAAAATTGTACTTGAACTGAGAAATGCCCCAACGTTTCAACATTACCTGTCAGTAACGTCTTGATTTGAGAAAGTCCAAAGCCAAAGAACTTTAAAGCAATAATCTGCTGCAGTTTTAATAAATCCCTTTCAGAGTACAAACGATAACCGTTGGTAAGCCTTACAGAGGGTTTCAGTAAACCAATGTGGTCATAATGATGCAGCGTTTGCACCGATACACCCGTTAGTTTACCCAAATCTTTAACATACCATTGAGCCATCATTTATCCTCCTTACTTTGGAAAATACGGCCTATCCTAACCATAGGATCAAGAGGTCTTTTTATGTTTCACAGAAAACCTCATTCGAGCCTGAAGATTATTAGACCTGCTGCTACATAAATCCAAAAGGGCATATTCAGACTCGCAGAAAGAACAGACTCCAGGAAGACCGGAATAACTTGCGCAGCAGGTCAAATGCCTCTTCCCGGTGTATAACTAACCGTCCATTCACAGCAAGCTCATCAACTAGAAACTAAGGAACGGTTTTTCTGATACGATAGTAGAGGGATGACGCCATTTTATTCTCCCCATCCGCCGGGTGTCGTGCTTGCCTCAAAAACCAGGCATCGTCATGGTCATCACTAATAGTAGCTTGACGTGCATAATCTATGGTGTTCCCCCCACCAGCATTAATGCTGCCTTCATCTTTATCTCCCTTAAGAGTCTTAATTTTATTGTGGTATTGCCACCAATCCTGCAGAAAATAACCCTCCGCATCATGCGGATAAATATGGCAACCTTCCTTTAGTAGATAGTTTAATTCTATAACGTTATCGAGAGCTACGCCGCATAACGTTGACCAGTCAAAAATCATTCGATTATATTGTCCAAGTCGGCTGAGAATAAATTCCCTTAGTTTTGCCTTTTGTCCCTTGGCATCGGGATCCCGTTCATAGGGGGCGTAGTTCATTGAAAAGCAACGGTGTCTATAATCATCAGCTTGATGTGGAGGCAAAGTAGAGATTCCAAAAACTTCGGCAGACCAATCCAGATCAACAAATTGTACCCGTGGATTAAAGGCAATTCCGGGCCTTTCCTTACTAACTGACTTTTGCAAAGGGTGTGCCCCCATAATTAAAGTATCGGGAATTAAAACGCATTCAATAATATCGCCAAGCCCTTTGGGGGTGTTTAGCACGCGTTGTTGCTTTGCAGAAAGAGAGTCCGCCAAGGGCTTTTGGTAGCATTGCCATTGAGCCTCAATACCCTTTAATAGATCGGGAAGTTCAATACCTGTGCTGCCAAATATCAAACCGTTTGATTTGAAACGTGCAGAAATCATGTGCTTATCTGCTGCGTCCAGTTTTAAGCCAAGATCAAAGTGTAAACCAATTAAACTTACCAGAGAATCGTCACATTTTAGGCTATGCACTAGCAAGAGATCATGCAAACGAATAGCAGCTTCTTCACCGGTCATTAGTAACGCGCCGGTTAATCGATAAAATCTATGACCAGATTTTGTTTCTGCGGCTGTTGCTAGAAAATCAAAGTTAGCCGTGGTTGATTCTATGATTGAGCCATCGTTTAGGCCCAATTGGCGAAGTGACGCCCCAACAGATGCAGCATCTTCTGTTAGTATGCTGCCAAATATGGGCAAGATTGTTAAAAGAAGTAATAGGACTGGTTTTTTGATGCAGAACATATTGCCGCCTTATTGCCAAAACAATTAATCTCAATGACAGCCAGCTGAAGCTGGCAGGTTGCTATCTAGACTGGAAGTCGCGGTCAATCTAAAGATAAGTTATGCAAATTATCTGTTTTGTGAGCATCTGTATGATTGTCGATGTAGTTATTGATGATCTCGTCACTG
>CAIVFQ010000040.1 GCA_903905285.1 uncultured Alphaproteobacteria bacterium | reverse complement strand
GTTTGCTACAGGCCCATTCGCATCATGTGTGACAAAGGCATTTTGCCCATCATCCAGGTCAAATGAAAGATTTGTGTGTAATCCATTGCCATTTATGGCGCTCGTTTCCCCTCTTTTCTTGATGGTTTCCCCATAAGCATCCAGTAGCTTTGGTTCCCAGCTCACGGTTACATCGTGCTTTTTAGCTAATTTTTTGAGTATTTCTCTTTGAATGATGACATTGTCTGCAGCGCAAAGAAGGGTCTCACAATTAATACCAATTTCTTGTTGAAAACTTGCAACTTCCGAATGATAAAACCTTGAATCAACACCTGCCATTTGTAACGCTTTAAGATAATCATTCATAAAGAGATGACTAGTGCGCCATCAACATTTAATCTTGGGGTAAATTGACTTCAGTTTATACCGCGTTTTCTCGATACTGAATTGCTACCCAGGATTGTTTTTAGCCGTATCATCATTTACATTTCACCTCTATTATAAAACGTAGTGTGACAGGATGTTATGGCTAAGAAATACATTGTTCGTTTAACGGAAGAAGAAAAAACATTGCTTGAAGATGTCGTGAAGAAATTAAAAGGCAGCTCTCAAAAGGTAATACGAGCACAGATCTTATTAAAGGCGGATGCAAACGGCCCAAACTGGACAGACGAAAGAATCGTTGAGGCATTTGGTTGTCGAAGGCAAACTGTTGAAGGGGTTCGTGAACGTTTAGTGATGGAAGGGTTTGAAACGGTACTCAATGGAAAACAACGTCTCAATCCACCTAGAGAAAAACTCTTGTCTGGTGAGCAAGAAGCAGAATTAATTGCACTGCGATTGGGCTCTCCTCCCGCTGGTTATGGAAGTTGGACGTTACAATTACTGAAAAACAACATGATTGCATTGGAAATTGTTGAAAAAATTAGCCATGAAACAATAAGGCAAACCCTAAAAAAAACGGATTAACACGTAAAAAGATTGAATACTGGGTCATTCCACCGGAATCAAACGGTGAGTTTGCTGCTTGCATGGAGGATGTGCTTGATATTTACTCAAGACCTTATAATCCATTAATTCCGGTCATTTGTATGGATGAGCAACCGATTCAGTTGTTAGGGGAGACCAGAACCCCAATTCCCGCAACTCAAAATCATCCTACACGCGTTGATTATGAATATGAGCGCGCAGGTACGGCATCTATATTCATGTTTACAGAACCGCTGGCTGGTAAAAGAGAGGTTAGTGTACGCCCGCGGCGGACAAAAATTGACTGGGCGATTGAAATGGAGCAATTGCTGCGGACGCAGTACGCCAATGCTGAAAAAATCATTTTGGTGTGTGACAATCTTAATACACATACACGGGGCGCATTTTATGAAGCGTTCTCCGCTGAAAAAGCTCGTGAAATTGTCCAACGAATTGAATTTCATTACACACCAAAACATGGAAGTTGGCTAAATATTGCAGAATGTGAGCTCAGTGCCATGACAAGTCAATGCGTAAAAAATAGACGATTCGCTACTATTAAACTTTTAGTAGAGGAAACTCAGGCGTGGGCTAAAAAAACAAATCAAAAACAAAAAGGTGTCAATTGGCAATTCAGTATCGAGAAAGCGCGGCATAAACTGAAGTCAATTTACCCCAAGATTAAATGTTGATGGCGCACTAGGCTTCTTTGCTTTGAGTAATTTCTCTCAATGGCCGGTTTTAATTGCGCCAATCTCGCTGCACGTCAATCCAGTGATCTCGCTGATAACGTCTGTGGTAATGCCTCTCTGGATCATTTTCTTTACCATGTCATGCTTTTCCTCGGTACGGCCCTCGACTATTCCTTCGACTATTCCTTCGGCTTTTCCTTCATCCCTAGCCTGTTGTTCATATTTTTTTATGGTATTAGTTTGTATACGAAGCCATTTAAGGTGATCGTCATAACCCTCTTTTTCGGCGTCGCTAAAATTCATGACCTCAAGTACATTAAGCGCTTTTTTTAGTCCTGATTTTTTTAAACGTTCAGGCAGATTGTCTTTATCAAATAAACTGTATTTAGTTAAAAAGGCAACCCATATATCTAAGGAGGTCTTTATTTTTGCTATCACGTCTGACAGGTCATTAGTGACAGCATCTGCAAATTTCTTTAATTCTATAGTGTGTAGCTCTAAATCCTTGAAATAACGTGCTCCGTTATCTTTTTCAACGATATGAAACACATTATGGTATTTATCAGACTCAGGAATGCTTGTGAAGTTAAGGATATGAATACCTATGGCTTTTGAAAGTTGTCCGTAATCTTCGGATTCCTTTAATTGCTCTGTGTATAACTTAGCCCAGTAATAAAGTGCCCGTTTATTATAATCAGCTTCGTCACTAATTTGTATTTCAATATTAAATCGTTTGCCATCAACCCCTTTCGCCTTAATATCCAATATGGATAATTTGTCATTTTTGAAGTTTTTTGGATTATATGGATTGAGTAGTGTTATTTCTGATACTTGATCGTCTGCTGATACGATCGAATTGACCAGTGAGATAAGCAAATCTTTGTTTTCTTCAACACCAAATATTTTTTTAAACGCTATGTCTACTCTTGGAGTTATTTTTTCCATTGGGTGTCTCGTATTGGATTACTATGATCTTGAAGATATGATTTCTAAATTCTACCATAAACCCATCCATCGTTGTAGAACGACATTTTTAAGAAATCTAATTGAACAATAAAAGCACAGAGATGCTCTTAATAAAGACCTTTCAATGCGACTATTGCAACGTTCACTTTAAATTCCAAATTGAACTTTTTGGAAACCAGTTTTAACCCCAACTACAATGGTTCCGATTCCACACCACACTCTCATTTTTAAAGTCCCCTTCTTTTGAAGCCGGCTCCTAAAAGTCGACTTCGAAGGACCTACCTTCATCATTAATAGACCGTATACTTCGACATTTAATTCTTACTGAACCTTATGTCTCCGTGCTGCGGCACACACATTTCTATCTTGCAACCAGGTGTCGCTACCTCGTTATAAATTCTGGGACATCCGAGTCCCCAGAATTCACTCGCCAACGCGACAAGCATGCCCGCGGCGCCTTGGCCGTCCTGCGTCCGTTCATTTGTTAATCCCCTACGTGATTAACCAATGGCACTTCCACTGAATGACTGACGCCTTTTCGTAGGCCTTATGTTTTGCCGGAAGCAAAACATAAGGCCTTAAGGCTACCAGGAACTCTAGGCCTCGGTCTTCGACGTTCCTTGATCTGCAGCGACAGAGTTTGTGAGGAAACATCATTTAAAAGATGGTTACCTGATTTAT
>CAIVFQ010000039.1 GCA_903905285.1 uncultured Alphaproteobacteria bacterium | reverse complement strand
GCCACAATAACTGCCTTGAGTACGACTATCTCTTCTTTGAGGGCTTCTATCTCTTTATCTTTTTTATCCATACAAAACTTATGAATGATTTGAACAAAACTTTAAACACTTTTTTCTTTCCCAACCTGGGTAGTTACGAATAAGTTTTATAATTTCGGTGCGCTTACTTTGGCTGGGCTTATACTGCTTGTCGGTATTTGGCAAACCACGCCCGCAAAGCCGGAGCTGGTTGATGTTTTGGTTTGCGTTTACGATATAGGTGATGCGGGGCCGTTGGAAAAAGTAACGGCCAAATTTGACCGAGAAAGAATTTCTTATAGAGTGGTAGCGATTGGTAAAGCAGCAGAGAAGTTAGGGGTGTCTGAATCGCTTGTTTCTTTGAAAGATCTTAAGAGTAAAGAAATAATAAATTTGCCTAGAGAGAAACTTCTTTCTGAACAACTTTTAAAAGACATAAGCGCCCAGTGTCAGCCGAAAGTAGTGCTGGCGGGAATGGCTGCTGCTTGTCAAGCTCAGCTGTTAAATCATTTTAAGGCTCAAGGCGCTTACACGGTGGCGTTTTATGACAATTTTGACCCCATCACTACCAAAGAGTATGTTCAGCCTTTTCTTAAGGAAGTTGGTAAAATTGATGTCTATATGATTCCAGCCAAGGCAACCCTTAAAAGTTTTCAAGAACATGAAAGGACAAAGTCTGCAAAGCTAGAGGTTGTTGGTCAACCTATGTTAGAAGAATGGGATGAAATTTTCACGGTTACTAAACGTGCAGATTTACGCAAGAAAATTGGCCTTGCTGATGCGGATCAAGTGGTTTTGTTTGTTGGTGGCTATGACGATACCTATCAAGAATATTTTACCCGTTTTGTTGAAGGGGCAAAGAAACTTGAGGGACAAAAAGACGTTAAATTTCTGGTCACTTATCACCCAAAAACAGATGGCAGTTTAGAAAAAAAGGTTATAACGGAACAAAAAGCAACCAATGTTCAGGTTATTGATAAGGGTGGTCCTTCGTCTATGCAGCTTGCAACTTTAGCAAAAGTTTTGGTTTGTCATAAATCTGGTATGGGGATGCAGGCTCTTTATAAGGGGTTGTCGGTTGTTTATGTTGTCAAGAAAGGTTCTTACCCTAATTTTGCTTTAGAACAAGGATTAGCCGAACAAGTTGAAGCTGCTGACGAAGTGGCTGAGACTTTGCAGCGGTTGTTGGCGGCAGCAAACAGTAATAGGGCTGATATAAAAGACCTTGGTGTGCCAAGGGATGCAACTTTAGCGATTGTTGGGGAGATTAAAGAACGCATAGGCAAGTAAAGCCAAGTTTATCCTTGATCTCCAAGTAGGAAACAGGCAGTGTAATCTCAAAAATACGATATATCCCTTTGTATTTCTGAATTTGTTTTCTAGAAGCTATTGGTGCTAAGGTCCACTAGTGTGTCTGTTTTTTTTGCATGTGTATAGAGAGTTTGTTATGAGTATCCGTTTATTGAAATTAGCTTTTTTAGTCATTGTTGGCTGGGGAATAAGCCTTTTGCCTGTCCCTCATGGGGTGGATCCTAAGGGTTGGGCTCTCTTCAGCATCTTTGTTCCGACAATTTTAGGATTGGTTTTAAAGCCCCTACCCATGGGGCCTGTCGCTTTGTTGGGAATGTCAGCAGCAACACTTACCAACACTCTTGATATTGGTAAGGAAGCTTTGAACGGTTTTTCCTCGCCTGTGATTTGGCTGATTGTTTTTGTTTTCTTTATTGCCCGTGGATTTATTAAGACAGGTTTAGGAAACAGAATCGCCTATTTATTTGTGCGAATGTTGGGTCGCCGCACTCTGGGCTTGGGCTATGGCATGATATTAACAGAATTGGTTATTGCCCCGGTTATTCCCAGCAATGCTGCTCGGGCCGGCGGGGTGATGTTCCCAATTCTTAAATCTATTGCCGAATCCATGGGTAGCAGCCCAGAAACTGGTACGGAAAGGAAAATGGGGAGCTATTTAACCCAAGTGTGTTTTCACGGGAACCTTGTTACTAGTGCCATGTTTTTAACGGCCATGGCGGCGAATCCTATGGCCCAGGCTTTAGCTGCTAAGCAGGGGGTCTCTATCACCTGGGCTAACTGGGCTTTGGCGGCTGTTGTTCCTGGCTTAATCAGTATTATCCTCATTCCTCTGGTTTTGTACTTTATTTACCCACCCGAGATGAAGGAATTGCCCCATGCCGTTGAAATGGCAAGGGGAAAACTGAAAGCCATGGGCCCTATGGCCCGTTCTGAATGGACCATGTTGGGTGTTTTTGGCATTATGTTATTCTTGTGGGTCTTCGGTGACAATTGGTGCATTAGTGCCTGCACCACGGCCCTTTTGGGGTTGTGTTTGTTATTTGTTATGGATGTTCTGGATTGGAAGGATGTTCTGGCCGAACATGAAGCCTGGCACACCTTGGTATGGATGGCCATTCTGGTTATGATGTCAGCTTATCTAGAAAAATTTGGCCTTATTGATTGGTTTAGCCAAATTATTGGAGCGGCTGTGAGTGGCTGGCATTGGCTGTATGCATTTCTAACCCTCAGCCTTGTTTATTTTTATTCTCACTACTTTTTCGCTAGCAACACTGCGCACGTTAGTTCTATGTATGCAGCCTTTTTAGTTGTAGCGATTGGGGCGGGAACGCCACCTTTGTTGGCGGCGTTGGTCTTAGGATTTTTTAGCAGCCTATTTTCTAGCATGACCCATTATGGAACGTCAGCCGCCGCTGTTTTGTATGGAACGGGATACGTTTCGATTGGTGCCTGGTGGGGGGTTGGATTCGTTATTAGTATCGTCAACCTTATTATTTGGTTAGGCACTGGCGGGATATGGTGGAAGGTATTAGGAATTTGGTAGTAGGCCTTCGTCTGGGTAAGTGGAGTAATTTATGATAACAGCAGCAATTTTGGTTATTGGTAATGAAATTCTTTCTGGCCGAACCAAAGACACGAATATTAACTTTATTGCCAAACGATTAAGTGGTTTGGGAATTGAATTGTTAGAGGTTCGGGTAATTCCTGACAACGAGGGGCAAATTATTGAAGCTGTGAATGCTTTGCGGGCTGCTTATACCTATGTCTTCACAACAGGGGGGATTGGGGCAACACATGATGATATCACGGCCGCTACCATTGCTAAGGCTTTCCAAGTTGACTTAATTGAAAACTCCATGGCATTGGCCATTTTACAAGAGTATTACCAAGAACGCTTTAACGAGACGCGCCGACGAATGGCGCTTATGCCTGAGGGGGCCAACCTGCTTGATAACCCAGTTAGCACAGCCCCTGCTTTTCAAATGGAAAATGTTTTTTGTTTGGCGGGAATGCCTTCTGTTATGCATGGAATGTTTGAAGCTTTAATTCCACAATTAGAGACAACGGAACCTTTTTACCAAAGTATGGTTACTTGTAACCTGGCTGAAGGTGTTATTGGCGAGCGTTTGGGGCAAATTCAGACGGAATATCCGACTGTTAGCATTGGGAGCTATCCCTTTTACCACCTGCCGGCAAACATAGGCGTTAATTTGGTCGTCAGGGGCAAAGACAAGAAAGCGATATCTGAAGCCACCCAAGAGATCACCAAGATGGTTGAAGGCTTCGGTGGGATATTATCCCCGTCCTGAAGAAAAGGTTACTGTGAACAAGAGAGGGTCGCCCAGAAACCAGGGCAACCCTTCCTATAATTTAGAATCTCACCATAAGGCTTGGTTCAGATTACTGCAGGTTTATGGCTGCTGATCTTCCATGATTGTCCTTTGCTTCATAGTTGATTTTCTGACCCTGCTGCAAAGTATCAAACCCTGATTTGCGCACGGTCGTGATATGGACGAAAGCATCTTCGCCGCCTCTGTCAGGTTGAATGAATCCATAGCCTTTAGCCTGGTTGAACCATTTAACTGTACCTGTTACCATTTTTTTTCTCCTTGATTTACAATACGCGGTAAACATCACCTGTATAATCTGATACCATCAGAAAAGCGAAGGGGAGTTTTGCATTAAAAACTCCTCTGTTTTTTTCTAATCGTGCTATAAAATGGTGCCTTCTGTGTGTGCTGACTGGGTGGGGTATGGATAACAACCTTTTAAAAGTTTTAATGACTTCAATTCCTGGGCGTTATGCGCGTGCTTTATTTGCTTATGCTCAGCAGTGCGATATTGTTGAAAGGCTGTCTGTTGACCTTGGAGTTGTGAATTCGTTTTGTAAGAAAAATCCAAGACTTTGGCAGGAACTGTCTAGCAAAGTTTTAACACCCCAACAAACGACACTTCTTTGGCAAGATGTCAGTGAGAAACTGCACCTTCACGATGTTCTAACTAAATTTATTCTTCTTTTGAGTCAAGCTAAAAGGTTGAATTTTTGGCCTGCTTTTATACAATATTATCAGCTTCTTAACGATGCAGCCCAAGGTAAACGTCAAGTGATGGTTCGAACGCCCACCCCTTTGTCAGACGCAGATCAAAAACAGTTAATCCGGGCCTTGCAAAAACTGTGGGCAGCTGAATTACTGTTAACGTATGTTGTTGTTCCTAATTTAAAAATGGGACTGGTCGTGGAATCAAACAACCTGTGTCTAGATGTTACTCTAGACGCGCATTTGGCGTCTCTCCACCAAATTTTGTCAGCAAATTTTATTAAACAGGATATCTAATGCAAGCGCGTGCAAGTGAAATTTTTGAGGTTTTAAAGAAGAAGATTTCTAATTTTGAAGCTGATGTCGAAGTTTTAGAAACAGGCAGGGTTTTAACCGTGGGTGACGGGGTGGCGCGTGTTTACGGTCTTGACCATGTTCAGGCGGGTGAATGGGTTGACATTATTTCTGATCAAAACGAAGTCGTTCGCGGCATGGCGCTCAATTTAGAAACGGATAACGTTGGTGTTGTCATTGTTGGGAATGATCGTCTTGTGCAAGAAGGTAATCTGGTCAAGCGATGCCATAAGATTGTTGACGTTAATGTGGGCATGGGGTTGTTGGGCCGCGTGGTCGATGCTTTAGGGAGGCCTATCGACGGTAAAGGGCCTTTGCATGACGTTCATTTTACACCTGTTGAGGTTAGGGCGCCCGGTATTATTCAACGTCGTTCTGTGCACGAGCCGATGAAAACTGGCATCAAAGCCATCGATGCCCTGTTCCCTATTGGACGGGGTCAACGGGAATTAATTATTGGTGACCGTCAGACGGGCAAAACCACAATTGCCATCGATACGATTTTAAATCAGTACAAACAAAATCAGACGGACGATCTTAAAAGTAAGCTTTTTTGCATCTATGTTGCGATTGGTCAAAAACAATCGTCAATTTCAAGAATTGTAAAAATGCTTCAAGATCAGGGGGCCATGGACTATACGATTGTTGTTTCGGCCTCTGCCTCTGATCCGGCTACTTTGCAGTATCTGGCACCTTACGCAGCATGTTCGATGGGTGAATACTTTCGTGATCGGGGTATGCATGCTGTCATCATCTATGACGACTTGACAAAGCATGCTATTGCTTACCGACAAATGTCCTTGCTGCTAAGGCGTCCGCCTGGGCGTGAGGCTTTTCCTGGGGATGTTTTTTATCTTCATTCGCGACTTTTAGAAAGAGCGTCTAAAATGAGTGATGCCTGCGGTGGCGGCTCGCTCACAGCTTTGCCGATTATTGAAACCCAGGCGGGCGATGTATCTGCCTATATTCCAACCAATGTTATTTCTATTACTGACGGTCAAATTTTCTTGGAATCAGATTTATTTTATCAAGGCATTCGGCCTGCTATTAATGTGGGTTTATCTGTTAGTCGTGTTGGCTCAGCGGCACAGACAAGGGCTATGAAACAGGTTGCTGGACGTATTAAGCTTGACTTAGCGCAGTACCGCGAAATGGCGGCGTTCTCTCAGTTTTCAAGTGACCTTGATGGTGCGACACGTCAGCTTTTGGAGCGGGGTCATCGTCTAACAGAGATGTTGAAGCAACCGCAGCATCACCCTTTAAGCCAAGCGGAAATCATTTTATTTTTGTTTGCCGGCGTGCGCGGATTTTTAGATAAACTGCCTGTTGAGCAGCTTGCTGCTTTTGAGAAAAAGTATTTAAAAGATTTGCATCATTTTCACCCCGAAATTTTCGAGGAAATTGAACATAAAAATACTTTGAGTGAAATCCATCAAGAAAAATTGATATCTTTTTTGGATGATTTTATTAAAGAGTGGATTCATGAGCACCCTTAAACATCTTCGTGAACGGATTAGAAGCATTCAATCAACGCAAAAAATAACCGCTGCGATGAAAATGGTTGCTGCGGCCAGACTGCGTCGAGCTCAAGAAACTTCTGGAGCCTTTCAAGAGTATGCCAAAGGAATGGCTGGTCTTTTACCCAAGCTTATGACGCAAGATCTGTGCTTGGATGATTGGTTGGCTGATGATGTCCGGTTGTTAAGGGGTGGCGAGGGGCCGCCTTTGTTTTTAGTCATCAGCACAGAACGCGGATTGTGTGGTGGTTATAACACCAACTTAATGAAATTTTTGAGGTCACATGTTGCCAAGAGTCTAGATTTTCGATTGGCTATTATTGGTCGTAAGGGAAAAAATCTTATAGATTCTGTTTGGAAGGATAAGGTTTTGCCTTTGTCCTGGGCTGAGGATACATCTTATGCCTCTTCGGTTCAGCTTGCCCAACAGCTTCAAGAATGGCTTAATCAAAAAGTAATCGGTTCTGTTCAGTGTCTTCACTATGGGTATAAGAATGTTCTTACACAGCAATTGCGCTTAACGTCGTTAGTGCCTTTTTCTTGTGAATCGAGAGATGATCAAGGGATTGATTGTTTGGTTGAGCCTAGTCTTAATGTTTTGTTGCCACAGCTGTTACAAGATTGTTTAAAGGCACAGGTTCATAAAATTATACTGGAAGGTGCGACCTGTGAGCAGGCAGCCAGAATGACAGCAATGGACAGTGCTACCCGAAATGCCCGTGATATCTTGCAACGATTGCAATCAACTTATAACCAAACCCGCCAATCACAGATTACCAATCAACTGATTGAAATTATTTCTGCTGCCCAAGCTGTTTAAGGAAGATTATGAAGACAAGTCCTTTACAACCTAATAATGGCCTCATTTCGCAAGTTATCGGTGCTGTTGTTGATGTTTATTTCGAAGAACATCTGCCGCCCATCCTCAATGCGTTAGAGGTAACTGTTCAATATGGTGACAAAAATCATAAATTGGTTTTAGAAGTTGCCCAACATTTAGGGGAAAATACGGTTCGCACTATTGCAATGGATGCCACTAACGGTTTGCGTAGGGGACAAGTTGTAACTGACACAGGCAAACCGATTACAGTTCCTGTAGGGGCTGGTACGCTGGGGCGAATCATGAATGTGACGGGTGATCCCGTTGATGAACGAGGCCCTATTAAAGCTACAGCGATGATGCCTATTCATCGAGAGGCGCCTGATTTTATGCATCAATCGTCGGCGACGGAGGTGTTGGTAACTGGTATTAAAGTGATTGACTTATTAACCCCCTATCCGCGTGGTGGAAAAATTGGTTTATTTGGAGGGGCTGGTGTTGGTAAGACAGTCTTGATTATGGAGCTGATTAATAATGTCGCCAGGAAACATGGTGGTTATTCAGTTTTTGCAGGGGTTGGGGAACGTACTCGCGAAGGGAATGACCTTTACCACGAAATGATCGAATCGGGGGTTAATACTCTAACTGAAGAAGGGTCTAAAGCGGCCTTGATTTATGGTCAAATGAATGAACCGCCCGGCGCGCGTGCGCGTGTTGCCCTGACGGGTCTCACGGTAGCAGAATACTTTCGGGATGTTGAACAAAAAGACGTGCTGTTTTTTATCGATAACATTTTTCGATTTACCCAAGCAGGTGCTGAGGTGTCGGCTTTATTAGGGCGCATTCCTTCAGCTGTTGGCTATCAACCGACTTTGTCTTCTGAAATGGGTGCTTTGCAAGAACGGATAACCACAACACTGACGGGTTCGATTACCAGCGTGCAGGCGATTTATGTGCCTGCTGATGACTTAACCGATCCTGCACCAGCTGCCTCTTTCGCGCATTTGGATGCGACCACGGTGCTTAGTCGCCAAATTGCTGAATTAGGGATTTACCCTGCTGTTGACCCGCTGGATTCAACCTCGCGCATTTTAGACCCTGAGATTGTTGGGGAAGAACATTATCAAGTAGCGCGTGACGTTCAAAAAACATTACAGGCTTATAAATCTTTGCAAGATATTATTGCTATCTTGGGATTAGAAGAGCTTTCTGAAGAAGATAAGTTGACGGTAGCTAGGGCCAGAAAAATTCAACGTTTCCTATCACAACCGTTTCATGTTGCTGAGGTCTTTACCGGAACGCCAGGGGTTTTTGTTGATTTGAACGATACGATTCAGGCGTTTAAGGCCATTGTAAGGGGTGATTATGACAGCCTGCCAGAATCCGCTTTTTATATGGCTGGAACTATTCAAGAAGTTTTACAAAAAGCCGAGTCTCTTAAAGCAAGACTAGAGGATTGATGTCAGTATTTACCTTGATCATTGTAACGCCACAGGGTTTCCTTTATCAGGGGGAAGTCAGGCAAGTTATTGTGCCTGCTGTTGAGGGGCGTATGGGAATCTTGGCCCATCATACTGCGATTGTTGCTGCCTTAATGATGGGTGAAATTGAAATACAAACGGCTCAGTCTGAGGACAAGATTTTTAATATTCAATCCGGCTACGTTAAGGTTGTTGACAGCACGTGCACGGTTTTAGCTGTTCTTTAGGCTGTTTCAGCTTTTGAAAGGGCGGCTTGAATTCTGTTAATGTGAGGGGAATTGTCAGGGAATTTTGCTTTGGCTACATCTAGGGCTTGATGTAGAAATTCTATTGCTTTCGCGACAAACTGTTGACTTCGAGTTTTATCACTTTTCTTAGCTGATTTTTCTGATTTTTTTTGATAAAGATCGGCTAGAGCCTCTAGGCATTGATATACTTTTGTGTGATTTGTTTGTTTATAAATATTGTGGGCCTTTTGTAGATATTTTTCTGCTTTTTCTAAGTCTCCTTTTAGCAAAAAGCTTTTCCCCAAAAGCACAAGAATATGGGCAGTTTCAATGTGTGTTTCTCCGTAATATTTTTCGTATTTTGCTTTGGTGTTTTCTATCAAAGGAATCGCCTTATCAAAGTAGGCAAATTTGGCGTAAACCTTTCCTAAAATGCCGGCACTTCTTACGAGGCAAATATGATCTGTGATGAGAAGTTTTTTCTGCCAGATGGCATTTGTTTCGGTGATTTCTTTTGCTTTTTCATATTGGTTGCATTCAATAAGAATGCCCCCTAAATAAACCCCCAATTGAGCAATGGTTGGGTGTCGTTCCGCAAAATATTTTTTATGCAACATAATGCTTTGTTCATAAGTTTCTTTGGCTTTTTGATACTCACCTAATTCTTCAAAAGTTTGCCCCAAATAAATCATAACCCAAGCGATGTCAGTTGAGTTATGGCGCGAATGGCTATTGAAGATATGGATGCTCTCTTCAATGAGATTTTTTGCTTTTTTATAGTTCCCTAACATTGTATAGGTGTGCCCTAGATTTGCATAAGCCCAAGCTATGTTTTCTGGGTAATTTGGGTTAAAAATGATAAGGCTTTTTTCAAATAGATTTCTGGCTTCTTCATACATACCTTGCTGTTTATAAACAATTCCTAAATGAACCCACATACGTGCGACAATAACTGGGTTTTCAGGCGGATTCTGTTCGTAAAATTGAAGGTTTTGTTTTAAAAGAGATATGGCTTTTTCTGGGGCACCCAAGCCTTTATAGACAACCCCTAAATATCCTAGCGTTCGAACAATATCAGTCTGAAATTTAAGTGGGTCCTGTTTATAGATTTTAAGGCTTTTTTCTAAAAGGTTTTTAGCTTCTGGGAATTTATACATTTGTCTATAAACGTGACTAAGGTATTCTGAAACGCGGGCAACTTTGATGTTTTTTGGATCCGATTTTTTATCTAGGAAAATCAAGCTTTTTTCAAGAACTTGACTAGCCTTAATAAAATCACTTAGGCAGAAATAAATTCCGCCCAGTTCTCCATTGATAACTTCTCTCTCTGTTTCTGTTAATAAAGGATGAGTGAGTCCCAGCTTTTTGCAATGAGCTTTTATGATCTTCATTTTGGCAAAATCTTCGTTGTCTATCAAAGTCCTAAGATACTTTTCTAGGGTACTGACGAAGCCCCCTAAAAGTTGATGATTTTTCTCCAGGCTTAATATTTTCGTTAGGTAGGACAAAGCGATGGCTTGAGTATTACGATGTAGGGAAAAGGTTTGGGCATGTGATTGCGGGTGTTGTTGTGATTCTGTAATCAGGGAGTATTTTTTAAGTTCTTGGATGAAGTTTTCAACGATGATCGGTTTTTGATAGAATTCGAGGAGGTCTTTTGGGATTTTCTGTGAGTTGAGGAGACAAATAACAAGGAGAAGATCTTTGAACTGGGGGTTGGTGTTGATCAGTTTTTCAAGGGAGGAGGTAACGATACCATAGCGTGTTTTTGTATAATCAGTTGTTTCTTTGAGGACAAGTTGTTGTGAGTTTTCAAAGTCCTGACTGAGTTGAGAGATGCGATCCAAATATTGATCGTAGGACAGGTTGTGACTGTTCATGTAGTGGGCGGCAACCGAAATATCGAGAGGGAAGGGCGGAATGTTTTTGAGGAAGGCTAAGATTTGATCTTTTTGAATTTGGCTTAGCTGATCGGACTCGCAATTGTGAAAAATTTTAACAAACAAAGTAAACTGCTTCTCTTGCGTTAGCTCGTCGATAGAAAGGATATTTTCTGCGCTGAGAGAATTTTTAATGTTGAGGTCTTGGGTGGTGATGATGACTTGGCCAGCCCCCCAAAGGGCCGATTCGGTTGGGAAATGCGATCGAATATCGGAAAAGGTTGTGACGTTGTCATAAATAAGCAACCATCCTGGGTTTTCTTTAAGTGTTTTTCTGACAAAGGAGAGGATTAGTTTTTCTCTTTCCTCTTGATTCTGGATGTTTTGAATGAAAGTAAGTTCATCGCGCTGTTCAGCGGTTTGTGCTAGGGCATAGGCCAAATCTTTAAATTAAGAACTAAGGCTGTATTTTGTCTCGGCATTAATTTCCCACGTTACTGAAGCATTTTGAGAACGTTCATATTGTCGGGTTAAGGTTGTTTTTCCTGCTCCGCCGATTCCTACTAAAGCAATAGTTTGAATGTCGATCTGCTTATTAAGCTTTTCGGTCATTTCCTGAATCAATTCTTCTCGATCTAGAAGCGAGGTATCTTGAGGGGGAGAAAGAGGGCTTCTAACAATTGAAATATATTTCGGTGTGGTAGGGGTAACAGATTTATTTGAGTCACTTTGGAAATCTTGTGCAGATTTGGGGTGATGGGAAGAGGGTGTTGTGGTTGTACTTGAAAATGGTGTCAGCCAATAAATGAGCGCTGCCACCGTCATTAAAAAGACAATGCTTAGAGTCATTGAATAAGTGTGTTTTTTGAATGGTTTGCGTATTTTGTTTTTAAGTTCAAAAAACGAGCGAGCCCAACGCGTGAGGTTGTTAATAGGTGTTAGAGAGAAAAAAGCCATTGTCTGAGAATTTTCAAGAACGTGCGGTTTCAAGGCACTTTCTGAGTCAGAATTATCTATGCCTTCTGATTGGGCTAAACTCAATGACAGCCAGCTGAAGCTGGCAGGTTGCTATCTAGACTGGAAGTCGCGGTCAATCTAAAGATAAGTTATGCAAATTATCTGTTTTGTGAGCATCTGTATGATTGTCGATGTAGTTATTGATGATCTCGTC
>CAIVFQ010000038.1 GCA_903905285.1 uncultured Alphaproteobacteria bacterium | reverse complement strand
CAGTGACGAGATCATCAATAACTACATCGACAATCATACAGATGCTCACAAAACAGATAATTTGCATAACTTATCTTTAGATTGACCGCGACTTCCAGTCTAGATAGCAACCTGCCAGCTTCAGCTGGCTGTCATTGAGTCTCGGCGTAGGCCGTTTGCGCAACCTTAGCTGCCTGGTCATAGCCGATAAGGGGGTTAAGGGCAGCAGCGCCCATTAGGGACTGTTCAAGATTGCGGTCAAGTTGAACCTGGTTGACGGTTAAACCCTTTAGGCAATAGTCAGTAAAGCTGTGGCAGGCATCTCCCAATAAGTGGATCGACTGTAACAAGTTATAAATGATCACAGGCTTAAGCACATTCAGCTGAAAATGCCCCTGACTTCCCGCCAGGGTTATGGTGGTGTGATTGCCCATGACCTGGCAGCAGACCATGGTCAGGGCTTCGGCCTGGGTGGGGTTCACTTTGCCTGGCATAATGGACGAGCCGGGTTCATTTTCTGGCAAATGCAATTCGCCCAACCCACATCGCGGACCTGATGCCAACCACCGAATGTCATTGGCAATTTTCATACAACTAACAGCCAGGGTGTTTAAGGCCCCTGATAGATTGACCAAGGCATCATGGCTGGCCAGCGCCTCAAACTTATTGGGCGCACTGGTAAAGGGCAAATCTGTAAGCTGTTGAATATGGTCAATAAACTTTTCAACAAACCCCGGGGGACAGTTCAGGCCTGTACCAACCGCTGTGCCACCCTGCGCCAGCGGGTATAAATATTTCAGGCATTCTTCCAACCGTTCAATAGACATTTTTATTTGATAGGCGAAAGCCGAAAATTCCTGCCCCAACGTCATGGATACCGCATCTTGTAAATGCGTGCGGCCAATTTTTACAATGTCCTTAAAAGCCTTGGTTTTTTCTTCGAGGGCTTTATGGAAATGTTTCAAGCCAGGTAACAAACGTTCCTTTAGACTTTGCACAGTGGCAATATGCATAGCAGTAGGAAAACAATCGTTCGATGACTGTCCATAATTAACGTGATCATTGGGGTGAGCGGGTTTCTTAGTACCTAACGGTTGCCCTAACAATTCATTGGCGCGATTGGCGATCACCTCGTTCACATTCATATTGGTTTGGGTGCCAGAGCCCGTCTGCCAGACTTTTAAGGGGAAATGATCATCCAAAGCACCTGTTAGAATTTCATCACAGGCGTGTATGATAGCGCCCGCCAATTCAGGTTTAAGGGAGCCAAGGTCTTTGTTGGTCATCGCGGCGGCCTTTTTAACCAATACCAACGCCTTAACAACAGCCACCGGCATTTTTTCTTCACCAATGTTAAAATACTTCAGTGATCGTTGGGTTTGCGCCCCCCAATAGTGCGCGTTTGATACAGGGATTTGACCCATGGAATCGGTTTCATAGCGAGAGTCTTGCATTTTTAAGTCACTTTAATTTGGTGTTTTTAAAACAATCACAGACAGTTGTTGGCCGATATAAGGTAAATGGTTAACCGTTTTATACCGATAACTGAAAGATTCTTTGGGGTTAGCAAAGGTGTCGAAGGGCGAGGAATCAATATTTTGTATTCCTGCCTGTTGCAATCGATGGTTAACATAACCGGGCAGGTCGAAATAAAAATGATGGGCCCGTTCAGCCTTTATAAAAAACTGAGGTTGATAAGCCCCAGGATAGCTTTGCATCGTTTCTATGAAGTCAGGTCCCACTTCGTAAGATTGCTGCCAGATGCAGGGGCCTAGCGCAACTTTAGTGGTTGATCTGTTTGCGCCCATCTTGACCATTTTATCAAGGGTATCTTCTATGATGCCTTTCACGGAACCGCGCCATCCTGCATGGGCAGCGGCAATCACCTGGTTTTCTGAATCGGCAAAAAGAATCGGGACGCAGTCAGCTGTTTGTATGCCTAACAAAAGGTTGGGCGTTGTCGTAACCAGGGCATCGCCAAGGGGAGCAGTCTTGAACGGTTTATCAACAATGTGCGCAATATCTGTATGTTGCTGATTAACGATAACCAGGTGATCAAGGGTTAACCCAAAATGCTGACAAATACGACGGCGGTTTTCTATGATATTTTGGTCGTCATCACCTTTATTCAACCCAACATTCAACGTTTCAAAGCCAGGGTGGCTGTGACTGACGCCTCCCTTTCGTCCAAAAAAACCATGATTAAGCCCGCTTAATAAGGACGAAGTTACCGTGGGAAGCTGAGTCATTGAAAGCCTTTTTCATAAGAACGACACTGCAAAGATTCTGCACGATTTTACTGCCAGAGCAAATAATTTTAATCAAGAATTTGGCGGACCTCATGCAAATTATCCATCAAGAAATAACGCAATTTGCGAATGGCCCGGGCCTCTAATTGTCTGACTCTTTCCTTGGTTAATTTCAATTCTTTTCCCAATGAGTCTAACGTCAACGGTGATTCGCTTAGCCATCTTTTTTCAATAATCAAACGTTCATTCGGGTTTAGACAAGACATTCCCTTTACAATCCAATCATGACAAACGCGTGTATCGTGTTTTTTAGCGCTGGATTCTTCGGGGTTAGTGCGTTCATCACTTAGAAAATCTTGCCAGTTGCTTTCACCATTTTCGCTAATTGTCGCACTTAAGGATAAATCAGGGTAGAGAAGGCGGCTTTCCATGTTGCTTACATCTTGAATGGATACATGCAATTGATCGGCAATCTGGCGTTGTTCGTCTGAATTCATGAGGTCGCCGCTTATGCTTGACAGTTTGTTGCGCAAACGATTCAAGTTAAAAAACAGAATTTTCTGAGAAGTGGTTGAGCCCGTGCGGACAATTGACCAATTTCTTAAAATAAAATCTTGAATATAGGCGCGAATCCACCATTTTGCATAAGCTGAAAACCGGACCTCTCGTTTGGGGTCAAATCGTTCGGCTGCCTGTAATAAACCCAGAGTGCCTTCCGGACCTCTCGTTTGGGGTCAAATCGTTCGGCTGCCTGTAATAAACCCAGAGTGCCTTCTTGAATTAAATCAGCCACAGGTAACCCATAATGGCGGTAACGCAGTGCAATGCTGATGACAAGTCGTATGTATGATCGTATCAAGGAATGCAAGGCTTTCTCATTGCGCGTGCTGTGCCAAGATTGCGTCAACTGTTTTTCATGATCATGCTCCAGTAAAGGCATGTTCATAGAGTTGCGCAGGTAATTTAAGTCAGCTTGGTGTGATTGTCTATTAACTAAATCCATCTTCAAAGTCTTTCTTAAATATAATTGTCTATAAATATGATAATAGTTCTTTAAGATTAAGTTTTTGTTAATAAATGATTGTCTATTAGATTATTAGTATTAAAATTAATGGTTGTTTTTAAGTATATGCTTCATTCGCCATGGTGAATTCAAGGTGAAGAAATCCCCTTTAGGGATTCGCGACGACGGAAATGTTTCGGTATTTTCATCGATAAGTGGTATATATACCCAAACAAAATCAAGGTGCATGACAAAAGGATAAAGTTTATAAAAATGCTTCAACTACCTGCTCCCCTCAGACTATGGCTGATCATTGGTTGGTTGTCTTTTTCCTTAACGGGCTGTAACCCTGATACTTTGATGACCGCGTTTAAAACTATTAATCTGCACAGCGCTAAAGTTTGGCTTGAAAAAGTCCAATTCAAGGCTGCCGATAATGTGAATGACACGTCCCCCATAACAGTTCATATTATTGTTCCCTATAAACCAGAGCTTTTGAAAGAACTGATGAAAATGGATGCTGAAACGTATTTCCGTAAGCTTCCCCAAATAAAGACTGATTATGTTGGTCAATTTGATATTTTCGAGTGGGACATTATACGTGGACAAAGGTTAGAGGTGCCAATTGTTCTATCCTCTATGTCAGGCGAAGGGGTCTTGGTCTTTGCGCGTTACAGCAGCCCTGGTAATCATCGTGCTGTCATTGGTGAAGAGCATGAAGTGATTATTCAGTTGGATAAGTTAGATTTCAAAGTCATCCCTGTTAATTCAGATTCTTAAACCGAATTCATTTAGGCTTGTTTCATGAACGTTTTGTCTTCTTCCTTGAATTCAACAGAATTATTGAAAACCCTGTGGCCAGAGGTTTCACAGAAATTAATCCATGAATTCGGAGAAACAATCTTTAAAAGCTGGATTAAACCTTTAGATATTCAGAAATTAGACGGCAAATGCCTGCATTTAACGGCGCCTACTCGTTTTGTTAAAGATTGGGTGTTGGCAAATTATGGCGAAAGATTACTTCACCATTGGAAGGCTTTCCTGCCTGAAATAGAAACTCTGGCTATTAAGGTTCAGCTTGTTCGCGCTGAAGATTCAATCCTTGGCGGTCAAGAGAAGTTTTCTGCTGTTGAAGAAAGCTTTGATGAACAACGCGAAGACATGGGGGCGGCCCTTGACAGTCGATTCACATTTGAAAATTTTGTGGTTGGCAAGCCTAATGAATTTGCCTATGCAGCCGCGTTGCGCGTTGCAGAATCAGAATCACCCTTATTCAATCCGTTATTTCTTTACGGCGGTGTTGGGCTTGGCAAAACGCATTTGATGCACGCTATCGCCTGGCATATTAAAAAGGTTCACCCGCAACGCAAAGTCATTTACTTATCAGCTGAAAAGTTCATGTACCAATTTATTCGGGCGTTGCGTTACAAAGACACCGTTTCCTTTAAAGAACAGTTTCGCACTGTCGATGTTTTGATGATTGACGATGTGCAGTTTATCGGGGGAAAAGAAACCACTCAGGAAGAATTCTTCCATACCTTTAATGCCTTGGTTGATAATAATCGCCAGGTCATCATGTCGGCAGACAAGTCCCCTTCTGATCTTGAAAAAATGGAAGAACGGTTGAAGTCGCGCTTGGCTTGGGGGTTGGTGGCTGATATTCACCCTACTACGTACGAGCTTCGTCTGGGCGTTCTTCAGGCCAAGGCAGAGGCAATGAAAGTAAAAGTACCGAAAGAAGTCATGGAATTTCTGGCTTTTAAAATTAGCTCTAACATTCGCGAGTTGGAAGGGGCATTAAACCGGATTGTTGCCCATGTGACGTTGGTTGGGCGTAATATTACCCTTGATACAACCCAAGATGTATTACGCGATTTATTACGTTCTAATGACCGACGCCTTTCTGTTGAGGACATTCAAAAACGCGTTTGTGAATTTTATAGTGTCAAAATGTCTGACCTGTTATCAAGCCGACGATTGCAAAATATTGTTCGCCCCCGTCAAGTCGCCATGTATTTATCTAAAATTTTGACATCCAAGTCTTTGCCGGAAATAGGCCGGAAATTCGGTGGTCGAGACCACACCACCGTGTTACACGCGGTAAAAAAAATTCAAGAGACATGTGCTAAAGATGGTGAGTTTGCCAGTGATGTCGATATTCTGCGTCGTTCCTTAGAAAATTAAAAGCTAGACAAAACTGACCAAATTCAATACATATAACTTGCTGTTGAGCAAAAATAAGTGTTGGCTTGATTATAGATTGTTTTTCATTAGGGAGTAGATGTGTACAATAATAAGAATACTATACAGATTTCTATATTAAGAATAAATTTATTCAAAACGACTTTTAAAGCGGTTAGGTAGGCGTTTATGGTAAATTCTGCTGCCGCTGCCGTGTTTGTTCAACCTACAGAATCCGCGCCTGATAACCGTTTGGCTTATCAGTATTGGCGCATTCGTATCATGTATTCCATGATGACTGGATATGCTGGGTTTTATTTACTGCGCCAGAATTTCACCATGGCTATTCCTTCCATGCAAAGTGAATTGGGTTACAGCAAAATCCAAATCGGGTTGATTATCACGTTGGCAGCCATTGTTTATGGTTTGGGAAAAGGGTTAAGCGGTCTGCTAAGTGACCGCAGCAACGCCCGTTATTTCATGACGTTTGGTTTATTAATGTCAGCGGTTATGAACTTCTTTATGGGCATGAGCTCTAGCCTGACCGTTTTAACGGTGTTGTGGACTTTAAATTCCGTTTTCCAATCAATGGGGTGGCCGCCGTGTGCGCGGTTATTAACGCATTGGTTTAGCCCGAAAGAAATTGCCACCAAATGGGCGTTATGGAATACCTCTCAACAAATTGGCGGGGGGATTGTCCTGATTTCTGCCCCTTTCTTGATTGAGCATTTTGGCTGGCGGTACGTTTTCTATGCTCCCAGTATTTTTTGTATTCTTTTAGCGATCTTTTTGTTTAATCGTTTGCGCGATACGCCTGAATCGTTGGGGTTGCCGTCTATTGAATCGCATCACGGGTTAGTCGACGATGCTGATTCTGAAGAAGACGAACGCCTGTCAATGCGCCAAATTATGTTTGATAAAGTCATGAAGAACAAATTGGTATGGTATGTCTGCTTTGCCAATTTCTTTTTGTACATTGTCCGTATGGCTGTTTTTAATTGGGCGCCGACATTTTTACGGGAATTTAAGGGCAGTTCTTTACATGTTGCTGGTTGGCAAGCCGCTGCCTTTGACCTGACAGGCATGTTTGGGGGTATTGTGGCTGGTTACCTGTCGGACAAAGTCTTTCGGGGTCACCGTGGCCAGGTAGGGGCCATTTTTATGATTCTTTCTTGTTTGTGTGTTGTCTTGTTATGGAAATCACCCGTTGAGTCAGTATGGTTGCATTTCGTTGGTATGATGGCGATTGGCTTTTTGGTTTCGGGCCCACAAATTTTGGTAGGTGTTGCAGCCACTGATTTTGCATCGAAAAAGGCAGCGGGGGCGGCCTCTGGCTTAACAGGGACGTTTGGATATTTGGGAACAGCGATCACAGGCGTTGGCATTGGATTTATTGTTGACTATTCGGGATGGGATTATGCCTTTTTGTTAGTGGCTGTCTCGGCCCTTTTAAGTGCTTTCTTTTTTGCGCTGACCTGGAACCACCGTGCCAAAGTTTTAGAAGAGGCCTACGACGAGAAGCTTTAATACATGTTTACCTTTACTTATCAAAAAACAACCCAAGGGCAAGCCCGTCTGGGTACCCTGACAACTCCGCACGGTGTCATTGAAACCCCTGCGTTTATTTTTTGTGCCACCAAGGCGGCGATGAAGGGCTTAACGGTCGATCAAATGCGCCAGGCAGGCAGTCAAATTATTCTGTCTAACACCTATCATTTGTCCTTACAACCGGGCGCTGAATTGGTTGAAAAAATGGGCGGCCTGCAAAAGTTCACAGGCTGGAATGGCCCTATGCTGACCGATTCAGGGGGCTTTCAAATTTTCAGTTTGGGTCATGGTTCAGTCGCGTCAGAAATCAAAGGCAAACGCTTAGGCAATCGTTCTAAAACCCTGCTAAAAATTACCGAAGAGGGCGCCCGGTTCCGGTCTTATTGGGATGGTCGTTTGCACCTTTTAACGCCAGAGGATTCCATTCGTATTCAGCGTTCCTTAGGGGCTGATTTAATTTTGGTGTTAGATGAATGCACCCCTTATCATGTTGATAAAAGCTATACGGCAAAATCTATGGAGCTGAGCCATCGTTGGGCGGTGCGCAGCTTAAGTGAATTCAACCGTCACGATCAGGGCAGCCAAAAACTGTATGGTATTATTCAAGGCGGGGTTTACCCTGACCTGCGTCAGCAAAGTTGTGATTTTGTGAACAGCCAATCTTTCTTTGGTCATGCCATTGGGGGATGTTTGGGTGGCAGCAAAGATCAAATGCAAGAGGTGGTTGATATGGCAGCCCCGCATCTTGATCGGGATCGTCCTATTCATTTGTTGGGCATTGGGGGGGTGGCTGATATTTTAAAAGGGGTCGAAAAGGGTATTGATACGTTCGACTGTGTGCATCCCACCCGCATAGCCCGCCATGGGGGGGCCTTAGTACGTCCAGATCACAATCCCCACCCCCATCGGGAACATATCAATTTGCGCAACAGCCAATATCTTTCAGACGAAACGCCGATTGAGCCTGACTGCCCGTGTCATACGTGCACAACCTATTCAAAAGCGTATCTGCACCATTTGTTAAAGGTTCAAGAAATGGTTGCCCATACCTTGGTATCCATTCATAACGTGCAGTTTATGAATCGGTTGATGACGGCCATTCGTCAGTCGTTAGGTAACAATACCTTCCCCGATGAGAAGAAACGCTGGGCGATATTTTGAGGCTGGAGCTAGTCTCACATAAATTGATTACGTTTTTTTCTGGTTTTTCAAAGCCCCCTTTGTCATTGCGAGGAGCAAGGCGACGTGGCAATCTCCAACCATTTGGGCACATTTCGGGAGATTGCCACACACACCATAGCGCTGCGCGCATCAGCGGTTCGCAATGACGGGGGTTTTTAGACTGTTCTACAAAGGGGCGCCTGTCATATCACGGTACCCTGTTGCTGCGACGGGTTCATATAGTCTCTAGATCGTCCCGTCCGCCTCCTTGTTTGGCGCGATCGCCAATACCACTACCTGATATGACATGAGTTTCTGTTAGTGTGGCTTGGAATATGGCTTCTGATTTTGGTTTTTTTGGAAAGATTTCCTGGCTTCCAATATAAAAACAAGCTAAGGATTTTATCGCATGATCAACATCAAGTCTTTCGGCTGTGAAAACCTGTATGATCCTTGCAAGTGCTCTCCCTACGAAAGGGACGGACCCCACTGCTCCTTGAACTGCGTTTCGATTCAGATAAAATTTCCTTCCCTCTTCCTGCTGATAATCTTCATAGGCGGGCTTGGTTCCAACCTCCTTATAGCGCCTACTAATTGGGCCAGCAGGTGGGGCAATAATTTTAATTCTCATTGTTGAGGGTGCAAGCGCTGTTAGTTCTTTTTTCATTCTGTCGGCTATGCCTGGATACATTGTGCTTCCGCCAGATAAAACAACCTTGACATACAAATCTTTTTGAATGTCGACATCAGTTTTCATAATGGCGTTGTAAATCGTTTCGTGAATTCCAGCCGATTCCATTCCCAAAAAGGAGGGTTGGAACAGGGCCTCCGTGGCTCTAAAACGTTCATTCCCAATGGTTATCACTTGACCGTCAGGCAATTCATAAGATTTCTCAAGAGAGGAAGAGGATGCTGCTGCCTTCATTTCTTGCTCAAAATCAAGGGCTACGTAGCATAATTTTCCCTTGATATCTTGCACGGTATCCTCACTTAAAGAAGAATATCCCCGCTCTGTGAGAATTTTCATTAAATAATCCGCGAGGACTTTTTCTCCTGAATTTGACTGCAAAACAGCAGAACGCACGACTTTTCCTTCATAAAATGGGACAGCATATGTGGCACCATCACGCATATCCACTAAGACGCCCGATTCAGTAGCAGTCGTTGCCACAGGATTTAGAGAATCCTTTGTCAGCAATACGGAATCTTCTTCTGGTGCGACACGCAATTCATTGTAAAACGTATGGTGCCAAATTTTTTCCACATCGTCCCAGTTGGTAACGATGCCATGTTCAATAGGACACTTAAGCGTTTCGTCCACAACGGTGTCTTCAGTGTCTTCTTGCCCCATACCCACCATTACACCTTTGTGTCTGGGAGGCCCCACGATGGATGGAAATACAGCGCGTGGCGCATCATCCCCGGCAAACCCAGCCTTCACTATTCCTGAACCGTTATCTACGACAAGGGCTGCTACCTCGTCATCTGCCCGAAGTGCACCAAGAGAACACCCTAACGCCACGGTTGAGAGCAGCAAATGTTTAAGAATTCTATTCATAATATTTTTTCCTTATAAATTAAGTATTCAATATATAGGAAGTATATGTGGAAAAAGTTAACAGTCCATTAATCTGGACTGTTAATATTATTTGGAGATTTTTTAGGGAACCCTGTCATTGCGAACCCTTGAAAAGGGTGTGGCAATCTCCTGCAGACATTGTAAGACTTTGGGAGATTGCCACGTCGCCTATGGCTCCTCGCAATGACAAGGTTTTTTATACTGGCCTTCTTTTATTGAGCAGGAGCTCCAGCTACGCTATCACTGATGCTTTCGCTAATAACCTCTTTCTGCCGTAGCTATTGCTTCTTCGGCTCTTCTAGCTTTTGCTTCTTCTTCTTCTTCTCTTCTAGCTGGCGTCTCATCTCATCTCATCTCATCTTTCTGCCGGAGTTGCTCTTGCTCCTTCCTCCGTCGCTCTTGCCGTTGCTCATCACTAACGGTTGCGTCTGATGATCGGAGATAATCTCTTGCTTTATCAGCTTCTTCCTTAGTCAGTTCGAGTCCCATTTTTACGTCTCCGACTCTCCAACCCATTCCTTTCATTTCGATGATGGTTTTCGGGTTTCCATCTTCTCCAAGAATTAAGACGAATCCACAGACGATAATTCTATCTTTTACGACGATTTCCTGGAGGAGGATTTCGTTTTGTTTAAACAACGCTGTTGCTTTTTCTGGACCCATATCAACAATATACTGCTGAAGCTTTTCAACTGCGTTTGCAAGTTTTAACTGAGTTTCTGGTGATTTTTCCCCGATAGACTTTTCACTGAACAACGATCTAAGGGATTTTGCATAATCCTCCACCATTTCTGGTTCTGTGATGGCTTTATCCTTGCCAGTAATCTGTCTATTTACGGCTACCATCTCTTCCACTTTGTTGTTTACAAGGAACAGCGCGGTCTGAAAGGTTTGCCTTTTTGTCATCATCCCGGCCCCTGTACGGAATGCATCGTCTTTCAATAGGCCGATTGCCAATTGCCCTATTGCTCCTGGCACTGATAATGGCCGTGTTTGGAATACATGAAAGGCATCTTCCCAAAAGGTTGGTGAGAAATAACCAAAGCCAGCTAGATTTAACTGAACCTGAGTATCTCTGCCTGATGCTGTAACCAGGTCTTTGCAAGTTTTGAGAAAGTCTGAAGACGTTACCAGAGACGTTGAGCCTGTTGGCTTCGTATCCGTAGTTTCTCTCTCGTCATCTGAGCACCAACCGGCTGTGCTGGCCATAAGGGTTAATGACAAAATGGTAAGGCCGTTCAGGGTCCTTTTCTTTAAAGACATATCAATTTTCCTTTACATAAATTTTAAAAACAAGAACAGTAATTAACCTTTTGGATTAAGACCAAAACTGGTGTGTTTTTTATTATTACAAGAAATAATTAATATCTATTTAATGGTGGATTGTTTTGTTTCCCCTTACTGTTGCCCCCGCATTATCGTCACCCCCGCATCTTCCTGTTACCCCCGTGAAAACGGGGGTCCAGAAGAAATACAACTGGATTCCTGCTTTCGCAGGAATGACAAAGGGAACAGGGATGACATTCTGCCTATTAATTTAGAAAGAATTTACTATATTATTTGGAGGACTTCTTGTCGCCTTTGTCATCGCGTATCTTGTCTTCGATCTCTTTCTGTTGCGCATCTACACGGGCTAAAAAAGCCCCTAACGTAGGCATAAAATTTGGATCATCGGTAATATTTTCATGTGTTGCGCCGGGGATTTCAACATAAGCACATCCGTGTCTTTCTGCAAAGGACCGTGCTCCCTGTGGGCAGCAAAGTGTTGTGTAATCGTCCTCACCATGTATGACAAGCAAAGGAACGTCTATTCCCCACTCGACATCGACTGGATGGGCGCGTCGCTTCAGTGCCGCGGGGGGAAGTGATGCATGTTCTCTAATGTTTAGTGTCACGTAGGATTCTGGGATCAATGGCCCAATTATTTTATCAGTAAATTTTGTTGTGTCTAAGCTGTAAAAACCAGACACACTGACGCCTGCCGCAAAAAGCCCCTTTGTGTTAGGATTCAAAAGCGCCTGAACAGCCATATATCCACCAAGACTGCCACCATAAACAATAAACTTTCCCTTGATGAAAAATTGAGCTGCTTCAAGCAGCGTTCCTAAATCGTCTATATGTTTTCCCCCATAATCACCGAAGGCTTCCCTTTCAATTTCTAGGAAAAGCTCCCTTAAAACGGCTTCATTTTCTTTCAATAAAAGATCATCATTTTTGGCTATACGTTTTATAGATTCGGTTGGGTAAGAATCATCCAGCAATCGTGATCCACGGGGGAACAAATAAATAAAGGGTTTCTTAAATTGTGTTGCTCGGGCTTTGGCGGTATTTAGATCTAAGTGTGCTCTGGGATGACTTTCTATCAGTGCGATACAGTTGGTTGTTTCTGGGCATCCTTCTGGAATAATTAAAACTGCCTCAATCGCGAATTTGTCTGGTGACTCTACCTGTATAACATGGGTGGTGCATTGACCGTCTGCTTGCGTGAATAATCCAATTCCAGTGTGTTTCCATGCAGGTGCATCTAAGTCGACAGCTGCACTATTCAATGGGGTCATTCCTGAAAATAAAAAGTTAGCAAAGAAAACACTGAAAACAAAAAAGCGCATAAAAAAAACCTTTGTGGTAGATTAACAATTCGTAAAAAACATCAAAATTTTATCATCTGGCAGCCCTGATTTTGAAACCTTTAGCCCTTTATATCCACTGGCCCTTTTGTTTATCAAAATGCCCATACTGTGATTTTAACAGCCATGTGCGCCAACACATCGATGAACAAGCCTGGCAGGAGGCTTTGCTGCATGAGTTAAAACGATACGCAGACCTGTTACAAGTGTGGCAAAAACCAAGGCGCTTAGAAAGCATTTTTTTTGGTGGGGGAACGCCCTCACTGATGAAGCCCCAAACCGTTGAAACCATTTTGAAACAGGCTGTGCAGCTGTGGCCGATTGCAGAGAATTTAGAAATCACGTTAGAGGCGAATCCCAATTCAGTAGAGGTCAAAGCCTTTCAAGCCTTAAACCAGGCAGGGGTGAATCGTATCTCGATTGGTATTCAGGCGTTGTATGATGAAGACCTGAAAAAGCTTGGTCGTCAACATTCGGCGGCCGAGAGTTTAGCGGCAATTGAAACGGCGTGTCGAACGTTTGAACGGGTATCGTTTGATCTTATTTACGCGCGTCCTGGCCAAACTGTCGACGATTGGCAAACGGAACTGCTGCAGGCATTAAGCTTTGGTACAGAACACCTGTCATTGTACCAACTAACCATTGAACCAGGCACAGCCTTTGCCACGTTGCATGATCGCGGCGAATTGGTGTTACCGCCAAATGATACCAGCGCCGATTTATATGAACTAACGCAATCGATGATGAACGACCATCACAGACCAGCTTATGAGATTTCGAACCACGCTAAACAAGGGGCCGAATGTCGACATAATAAGGCCTATTGGCGATATCAGGATTATATTGGTATTGGCCCCGGTGCCCATGGTCGACTGAGCCAGAACGGGGGGGCAAAGGTGGCAACCCGGCAGGTTAAATCGCCCGAGGGATGGTTGAAGTCAATTGAGGCGCACGGCCATGGTGACGCAGAGGTGGTTGATGTCAGTCTCAGTGATCAGCTGCGTGAACAATTATTAATGGGGCTTCGTCTAACCCAGGGCATTGATCTGAACGACCTTGTTATCCCCCTAGATCAAGCGTTGAGTGACCAACTGATTAATCAACAACGGTTGGAATACTTGAAAGAAGGTGGTTACCTTGAAATGACCGACCATCACCTTAAAGCCACCCCCGCTGGTCAACAACGGTTACAAAGCGTGTTGAATTACTTTTTATAGGTCTTTTTGGTTTCTTTACAAACCATTCCATCCCATGTTCTAAAATGAAGTGCAACGCATTAGAGTGTTTGTTGATAAGACAGTCACAGAAAGGCGTTGCAAATGAGAGAATACAAACAATTAAGATATGAAGAAAGAGTAAAAT
>CAIVFQ010000037.1 GCA_903905285.1 uncultured Alphaproteobacteria bacterium | reverse complement strand
TAACTGCCTTGAGTACGACTATCTCTTCTTTGAGGGCTTCTATCTCTTTATCTTTTTTATCCATACAAAACTTATGAATGATTTGAACAAAACTTTAAACACTTTTTTCTTTCCCAACCTGGGTAGTTACGGAAAGTGTTCACAATCTGACCCTCACTTCGAATGATGTCATTTCTTTTATGAAAGACTATAGACTCGTTGTTGTTTCAAGAGGGTATTGTATCAAGATTGATGATGCAAATTTTATTGGGAACAGGAGGAGTCTCCCCATTCTACTAACAAGAATTGTTTCGCATCAAAATGAACAGGCGGTAGAATTGTGGAAGAATGAGTTTTTTTTGACACTTAGAAAAAACTCTAAAAACCTTGATTTCTATGGCGCGCCCGAGAAGAGTCGAACTCCTAACCTTCAGATCCGTAGTCTGACGCTCTATCCAATTGAGCTACGGGCGCAAGAATCGTTCCTATTTGTAAGCCAAAAGCATCTAAACTTGCAACAGATTTATAAGGTTTCCTGATTTTAAAATAGACTTTTTCGAAAAAAGATGATTTTGAAATCATTTGAGTATATAAAAAAAGCCCAGGGTTTTAAGGCCCCAGGCTCATTAATTCCTAATAAAAGAAAATGCTTATGCAGCTGGTGCAGCAACATGTGCTTTATCAGCGGCTGGCGCTGGTGCAACTGTCGTCGCAGCTGGCACTGCAAACGGGCAGGTCATTGCATTCAATTTGTCTGTCAATTCATTAGCCAATTTGCGGTCTACTTTGCTGTGGTGAGCAGCAGCATGGTGTTCTTTTTTAGCAGCAGTATGTGCTTTAGCTGGCGCTGCATGTGCTTTATCAGCTTTTGCATCAGCAGTTTTAGCCTTATCAGCAGCCTTTTCGGCAGCTGGAGCTGCAGTAGAAGCAGCAGCTGGTGCTGCAGCAGCCTTTTCATCTACTTTAGGCGCCTCTTGCGCGGCTAAAGCAGTCGTGAACAAAACAGCTAAAGCTGTTGGTATAAATAGTTTTTTCATATCTGAGGTAACTCCCTTAATTGAGAACAAGCTTGTTAATCGTCTCTCAAAATAACCTGAGATGACTTAAGACCAATTTTATATGAATTTTTTTTAATAAAACATTAATTTTTTATTTTTTTATAATTTTATTCGCAAACTGTGTCTAAAGAGCCATCATCCCATAACTTTCCTTAATCAAAGGAAAGGACTTAGCTTCAGGTAATTGATAATGCCACCATTCCACACGATACAAATCCCAACCCGCCGTCATCATAATTCCCAGCAAAGTATACCGGTTAGCATTCACCTGGGGCGAACAATCCCCAGCATGATGGGATTGAGTTGTGAAATCATCGAAAGGTGTCCCCATGTCAAGTTCTCGGCCGTTTTCATCAACCAACGTCAAATCAATGGCCACCCCCCTGGTATGATTAGACCCTTTCGCAGGGTCTGCAACATACGGAGAATCAGGAAAAATCTCCCACAATTTCTCTTGCGCTTTTTGAGGGCGAAACGCATCAAAAATTTTAAACCTCAAATTTTTCTGCGCTGCCAGCTCCACCGCCTTCTCAAACAAAGGAATGGCTTCTTGGTGCAGCAGACAGATCGACTGATCATAAATCTGCTGCTGTGTAAAGTTATCCTGTGATCCATACCTCAAATCCAAGATAACAGGATGGGTCTTTTCGGTGATCTCAACCAACATCACCTTACCCCTTAAGTGCCAGGGTTATCAAAAGCTACGTAACAGAAAAACTTCGGCATTTTCTCATCGATCTTGCAGCCGCCCATCAAAGCCTTCCGACCCCATGCAACAGCCGTTTTCTTTCCATTATCATAAGACACAACGACTTTCTCATCCTCACTCGCTTTCAACGCTGCAATAATTGTAACAACAAGAGGATCAGCCTCAACATTTTTGCCAATTTCTGATGAGGCAGAGCTAGCGGCAATAACTTTACCATCTTCCACCCAAATCATATGCCCCCCATTGGCGGCATCCCCAACAACCGGCCCTATAGGGTGGTTCTGATAAGCTTTCTCTTGGCCTGTATTAATACTATTAACAATAGTCTCAGGCCCTTTATCCCTCACACTTTTAGACAGATCTTGAAACCGTCCATTAGCCGCATCAACAACCTGCTGTTTTGTCGAAGCCTCTGCCTGCTGACAGAAACATACACATACCATCACTAGAAAAATCTTTGCAAAACTTGCCATTCTAACTGACCCTCTCGTTAAATTTTATTAATATTTTCATAATTTATCACAAAGCTCAATAACCGAATTTCTTTTCAGTTTCTTCGTTTTCAAAGTGTGATAAAAATATACTACATAATTAATTAAAAATCTCGACATATGTTTTCTTCTCCCGATGCCCTTTTAAATAATATTTCCTTATTGCCAGGCATAGGACCAGAACGTCAGGCTTTTTATGTACGATTAATGGGTGAAAGAATCGTTGATGTTTTATGGCACATCCCCACAAACGTTCAAAGCCGCCGCCTGCTTCAATCTTTCACGCCCCAACACGCCGATTGCCTTGTAACATTCGAAGCAAAAATCTTGGGACACGCCCCCTCCAGACGCTATGGAAAGCCTTATCGCATCTCTGCAATCAACCAAGACGGCCAAATCGTCGAACTGCTTTTTTTCCGTGCCCGCGCGCCTTACCTGAACAAAATTGCCAAAACAGACGACACTGTCGTTGTCAGTGGAAAACTAACGTTTCGGAAATTTCTAGGTGCTGATCATTGGCAGTTTGTTCACCCCGACTTTATTGGCCCAATCGCCCAGCTCAATGACTGGACTGGCAACGAACGTATTTACCCTTTAACCGCAGGCGTTAATCAAGGCATGGTTCGTTCCGTCATCAAAACGACGCTGGGACGCCTACCCCCCATACCTGAATGGCTAGATGACAACTTTTTAAAACAAAAAAACTGGTCAAGTTGGCCTCAGGCGCTTTATGAAATTCATCATGCCCAAACTCTAGCTAACCTTGAAATCACACATCCGGCGAAACAACGCTTAGTCTATGACGAACTATTGGCCCATCAGCTCAGTTTACTGCTAACCCACCGCCAAACAGTTAATCTGCCCGCCGTTTCCTTAAAACCGCCAGGCACCCTTACCAAAACTCTCATTGATCAGCTGCCGTTCCAGCTAACTCCCTGTCAATTACAGGCATGCCAAGAAATCAGCGCTGACCTTCAACAAGATCACCAAAGCCTCAGGTTATTACAAGGTGACGTAGGCAGCGGCAAAACAATTGTCGCTTTGCTAGCAGCCCTACAGGCCATCGAATCAGGCTACCAAGCAACCTTACTAGTCCCCACAGATATCTTAGCGCGCCAGCATTACCATACCCTGCAACGACTAACGGAACCTTTAAATATAGTTATTGCCATACTAACAGGGCGCGAGAAAGGCAAACTCAGAAAGCAAATTCTTGCAGATCTTGAATCAGGCAAAATAAACATATTGATCGGCACCCACGCCGTCATTCAAGACCCTGTCACCTTCCACCAATTAGGCCTTGCCATTATCGACGAACAACATCGCTTTGGTGTTAAACAGCGACTTGCCCTTAGCTCTAAGGGACTTAATCCACACATCTTAAGTATGACAGCCACCCCCATTCCCCGCACATTGATGCTGGCTAATTATGGTGACATGGATGTTTCAACCCTGCATCAAAAACCCCCAGGCAGACAAACCATTACCACCCGCGTCCTATCCATCAACCGGCTTGAGGAAGTTCTGGATGGGTTAAAAAGAAAAATAACTGATCAAGAAAAGGTCTATTGGGTCTGCCCCCTGGTCGAAGAATCAGAAACCCTCGACCTTACCGCCGCCATAGAAAGAGCTTCCTTTTTATCTGCTCTTTTCCCTGGCCAAGTTGCCCTCGTTCACGGCCGCCTCAAAAGCCAAGAAAAAGAATCCGCTATGGAACAATTCACTCAAGGCCCCGCCAACATTCTTGTCGCCACCACCGTGATAGAGGTTGGCATCGACGTCCCCACTGCCACCATCATGGTTATCGAACATGCCGAACGATTCGGCCTTGCACAGCTTCATCAATTGCGGGGCCGTGTTGGGCGCGGCACTAATCCCTCCAGCTGTTTGTTATTATATGGTCAGCCCTTGTCGCCCATTGCCCGCAAAAGGTTAGCCGCAATCCGCGACAGCAATGATGGCTTTGTCATCGCCGAAGCTGACCTCAAGTTACGCGGCGGGGGTGAAATCCTGGGCATTCGCCAAAGTGGTTTGCCAAAATTTAGGCTATTTGATTTAAACGATAATCCTGATGAACCCATGGAAGAATACAATGATTTATTCGCTATGGCTAACAAAGAAGCTAAACAAATATTAACCAACGATCCACAATTACAATCAGAACGCGGCCAAGCCTTACAACTTCTATTGCGCCTTTTCAAACATGAACAGGCCCTCCAATATCGTCGATCAGGGTAAATTTTCATCCCGTAAAACTCCTTTCAATCATCGCAGCAACCGTCGAATCTTTTTCCTTACTACCCCGTGACGACCCAAACTCAAAGGCATAAGCATCTTTTAGACAGGCACCAAAAATACCAGCAATCGTTGAAATAATCCCCGTTGCCTCACCCGGCATATAATCAGCATAAAGTGTCAACGATCCCAGGCAAGAAACCAAACCAAAAGCCGCCGAAACAACCATAATGTCAGCACGGGAATTTTTATGACCGCTCTGAATAAATGCCATGTCACGCAAACGCGCACTTTGTCGATCTTCCAAAAAAGCCACTTCTAATCGCGCATCAATCTCCATCATGACTTTTTGAAACTCAGCAACTAACAGGGAATTTTCCCGCAACAGCTGCACCATTTGGCTAGGGTCTTCATGGCCCGTCACACGCCGCGCCACCTCAACAACTTCTTCTGCCATTTGCTCCGCCTGATTGCCGCCCAACCACTTGGCAATAACAGGTGCAAACTGCGCCAAACCCAAGGCACTTGCAATAATTGGAAACGGCATACTTACCCTCCTAATTGATAAAACAGATGTTGCCCCATACGCACTTTATGTTCCCGATTAACAGCCCATTTAGGTGGTTGATCTATCAGCACACTATGATAATGATCTGCCTTTTTTGTAATATCAGGCCAATCCTTACAAGCCACCCCTTCAGCAACCTGCAGGCACAACAAAAACAAGGTGTCGTTGATATAACGTTGCCTCAAAATAAGACGATTAGGATCAGCCGCATTCCAACAGGAAAACTGCCAAGGTTTTTGACAGGTCTCCGCAATTGTTTTTCCAAACCACGTTTGTTGTCGCACCCTGTTCATCACCACATTAGCAACCGCAATTAAACTGGCCATTCCACCATCTTTTCGGTAGTATTCGCCTCTGGCCTCGCCATAAATGGTTCTCGCCAAAACATCTAAATCTTGCTCTGTTATCATCATATTTTCTCTTTATAAAATTCAATTTCAACCAAATCACTTAACCGATCCCTCTGATAAACAGCAAACGATCGATAAGGAACAGAACAGCTATCTCCCTTTTCATCGCTGCCCTGAAACCAATCAAAGGTGGCAGAACCTTGTTCGATATCACCCAACACAGAAAGCTTTTGCCCAGACTCCAATGGGTTAATCCACACAATGTCATGGTCCTTGGTATGCCAACTTGAAAGACGCGAAAGGTGCAAACCCGTTTTGTCATGATCACGCATAGGTGTGAAAACGATTTGCTCAATCTCCTCCAATCCACAGCCCGGTTGATAATACCCCCCATACGCCCAAAGGGCCTGTTTACCAGCTACCCCAGGGGGTGTCATCACCGATCTACCGCCCAAAATCTCTTGCTTTAAAACACAACGTGACTCGGTTTGCACCGCAAACTCTTTACGATAAAGAACAGGTGAACACGGCCTAAACTCTTCCCCAATATCCCTTGTCAAAAATCTCTCAAAATGAATTTCAAACGCTTGCAAGCAGCTATACCGTTCCATCGATTTGTTGGCTCTGTACAACTCGTACGATTTCCAATCTTTTCCTTGGCTGTTTACAATCGCCTTTATCGGCTGTTTAGGTTCATAAACAATCGGTTTTAACCGCCCTTGTACAGAAATCCGCTCCAAGCCGCCTGCCTTATCGGTTTCAAACTCAACAGGCCCTCCACCCAACCGAAAAAACGCTTGGTCGCAATTTTCCTCTCCCGTTGGGGGCGCAGAATGGCCCATCGGCAAAGATCTGCGCGTCGTTAAATATCGTTGAAATCTCATAGGCTTTCCCCCTGTTCAATATGAATCTGACAAGGTGCAGACCAATTCTTACTTAAAGTCACCTCAATCGTATGCTCCAGGCTGTCTTGGGTGCGTAAATCCAGCAATTCAACATCAACAGAAGTCACCTGTTCGTTCAACAAACCCTCAAGGCTCGCCTTTTCGTTATTTTGAAAGTCCAATAAATGTCGAATTTGGTCTTCTGCACTGCCATGCACGTGAATGTGCTTAACAAAATCTTCCACCGTTAACGCGTCAGGATTAATAATTCCCTGCGTTGGTTGTTGCCCTTCATAACTCAGGAAAGAGATTGCCGATTTTTCTGCTTCAATGGCTCCAGCCGACACACCAAGACGTCCCCACACCACTCTTTCTTGCTCATTAACCTCAAGGCGGTATTCCATGACTTTTCCTTCCAGGCATCCCCCAGGGATAAAATCATTCGTAACTACCCAGGTTGGGAAAGAAAAAAGTGTTTAAAGTTTTGTTCAAATCATTCATAAGTTTTGTATGGATAAAAAAGATAAAGAGATAGAAGCCCTCAAAGAAGAGATAGTCGTACTCAAGGCAGTTATTGTGGC